>NZ_JAEDAM010000094.1 GCF_018420025.1 Candidatus Vampirococcus lugosii
TTTTTGCTTCCAAAACAAAAATTTCTTCCAATACAGAGCAAATTTGTATAGGTAAATCTTTAATTTTTAATATTTTATCTTTTAACGGATCTGGAATTATATTTGACTTTAAAACTCATTTTTTTATATCATTATATTTCATAATAATTTATAATTTATATGTATATATTATGAAAGTATATATAAAATATATAATTTGTCAAAAAATATATAGTTTATTTTAAAAATAAATATATTTTCTTTTAAAAAAAGTAAAAAATGTATTGCAAATTTGAAAAAAATATTAATAATATTATTACAATAAAGTTATATAAAATATTTGACTTTTTATTTAATTTGTTTACTATTTTATAGTTTATAAGATTGTTTTAATTTAATTATATTTAAAATAAAAATGAAAATGAAAAAATATATATTATTATTTTGATTAATGTCTTTTTATTGATTGTATTCGTATACAAATGCTATTGAATGTTCTTTTTATGAATTTGAAGATCAATGTGTATCTCCATGATGACAAGTAAAAATGTCAGAAACTAATTCTGATCTACCTCATTTTACAAGATGATTAGATGCAAAAATATTTGAAGAATTTTATGATAATTCTATTAATAATGATCAATGATTTGAACATGATGATAGAATTCTTTGGGAATGGAAAGCAAATGATGATTGAGAACCAGATTGAGAATTTAAATCATGTGAAGATTTTGAAATTTTTTCTTGTGCAACTTCTTATGATGATCCTTCTACTACATATTCTGCAACTGATGTTTATAATTTTCATTCTTATAAAGTATGGGAAGAGTGGCAATGTATGGAATGAGCTTGTGAAAATTATAAATTAACTTGATGAGTATGAAAATCGGATCCTGTGTTATGTGATAATGATATTAAATGGGTATTGAGTGATGCTAGTTGATGAGATGAAGTGTGTATTAATTGACCTAATCCTGTTTCTGCTCAAAGAGACTGAGTTAAGTGGAATTATTGTATGGATGGATGTAATATGAATGAAGTTTCAAATCTTCCAGAATGTCAAAATAGAATAAAAGAAGAAATTGATGCGCCAGCTAACTTTTTTACAAGTACTAGTAATCCAGCAAATGATGGTTATACTCAAACTATAGTTGATGAAAATTGATTTGGTTGTACTTGAAATTGATGTAATTGGAGTGATGAATTATGTCAATGGTCTCCTTGACAAGGTTCTGATCAACCTACTCGTAGTTGAGATTGAACAAAAACATGGAATAATATAAATCTTTATCAAACTAGAGAAGAATGGAGGTTTTATTGACAATCTTTAACTAAAAGTTATGAGCTTACTAATAAACCAGGTTGGAGATACGAAAATATAACTCCTTCTTTATGAGATTATGTTTGGAATAAACATTATAAAGGTAGAGATTGTGACTTAGATACGGAATTTTGTAGATTATGAGATGATAAATGTACTAGTTATTGAAATGTTAATGCTTGATCACATAATAGATATTATAATAAAATAAGATGGAGATGGTCTGGTTCTTTGCCATCTGGTTGATATTATGAATGGAGATCTTGAAGTAGTGGTTCTCGGACAGATGTATGAAGTAGTACTTCAAAGACTGTAACTTGAATTAATTGTGATACTAATCGTAGTTCTCAAGTTAGAATTTGTGTAGGGAATTATTGATGTGGTCCAGTTACAACATTAAATTCTAGTACAAAAGATTGTTCTCGGAAAACAGGTAATTGGTCAAGTTGTAGTGCTAGTCCATATTGGGATACTTGAGATTGGTCAGATTGTAGTGTATCATGTTGATGATGAACTAAGAGTAGAAGTGTTACATGTGAAGGAAAGTCTGGTACAAGAAGTAGATCTGTAAAGTGTGTAAATCAACTTTGAAGTACGATAAATGATTCTTATTGTGAAGAAGCTTCTAGTAAGCCAAGTAGTTCAAAGTCTTGTACAGAATCTTGTTCAACAAGCAGTAAGCCTGATAGTTCAGATTCTTGTAATACACATGATTGTCCTTAGGATTACTAATAATATCAATTTAAAATTCATAAAATAATATTAAAATGTTTGATAAAAAAAAGATTATTGTAGTAGTTGTAATATTTATTTTATTTTTATCTATTTTCTTAATTTTAAATAATTTAAAGTGAGATAAAACTGAAGATTATGAAAGTAAAGATTATTGAGTAAGTTTTGATCATTTGGAAATATCTTGACAAAAACAATTAGATTTAATATCAGAATGTGAAGAGGAATATTTAGATTTTTGAAGACCAGAAGTTCATGCTTGTTTGAAACAGAACAGATATGAACTTTCTGTTCATAAAGCTATAGAAACTGAAGATAAAAAATATATTGAAACTATAGATGAAGAATTAAAAAAATTTGCTGAACATACAGGTACAGAATATGTTTCTCCTGCCAATGAACAATATTATTTTGGTCTTGCTGTTAAACATCAAGATAAGTCTTATTGTGAGAATATTTCTGTAATGTGATTAAAACAATCTTGTGAAGCTGCTATTGTATCAGAAGATGAAGTTGATTGACTTATACAAGAAATTTTACAAGATGAAACTAAAGATTCTAATCATTGTAATACATTTTATTTTACAGAAGATAGAGAGAAATGTCGTGATCAATTTTTTTATAAGTATTGATTAGAACAAAAAAAAGACTTTTTTTGTGATGTTATAAATGATGAGAAACTTAAAGAGTCTTGTTTAAATAAAATAAAAAATTAATAATTATTTATTAATAATTAAAATATAGAATATGTTAGATTTATTTCTATCTCTTCCTACTCGGGGATGAGAATCTGAAACATATACTAGAGAGCAATGAGATGTCATATGAAATACTGCTAATGATGATTCAATAAGACAAGGTGTTTCTTGAATATGAGGTAATATAGAATGAATATGACAAGCATCTTGAGATAATCAATGAGATTTACTTGAGTTTATATCAACAATATTAAATTATTTCTTGTGATTATGTGCATTTATTGCTTTGATATATTTGTTAT
>NZ_JAEDAM010000095.1 GCF_018420025.1 Candidatus Vampirococcus lugosii
AAAAATCTTGATGAAAAAGATATAGATGCTTTTAATATCGCTTGAGAAGATACAAATCAAAATTTTGATAGGTGGGTAGTACCTTTGGAATACTTTGAAAATAATAATTATGACATATCACCCAAAAATCCTTTTGAAAAAAAAGATATAGTTTTGTCAATAGATGAAAATCTATCTTTGATAAATAAAGGAAATAGTTGATTTACACAAGAGTTTGAAAATCTTGAAAAACTTTTGGAAGATAATGATTTGGTATAATTTTAATTAATATAAAACTTAAAAAATGGAACAAAATATATGAGATTTGATTAAAAATCTTGAGTGGAGAGAGGAAAAGTTGGGAAATATTATAGAAAAATCTGAAAAAGAAAATAAAAAATGAGAAAAAAGACCAATTTATGATGGAATTTTGACAGGTTGAGGATTTTCTAGAAATAAATCTTCTTGAGTTATAAGTGCTTGATGAGACCATATATGAACAGATTGAAAGTTAAGAATAAATGATAATAATAAAAAATATATTTCAAAAGAGTTATTTGATAAAAGAAATAATACTGAAAAATGAAAAAATGATTTTAAAGAAGTTCATGAAAAAATACTTAAAAATTGAGATATTTTGATGGTTAAAGATTGAGCTGGTAGTTGAAGAGTTTGTTATGTAGATCAGAAAGATTTAGATTTTATTTTAAAAGGTGAAGACAATAAAGAAATAACAATAAATGAACATGTTTATATATTTAGATTTGATAATAATATTGTAAATCAAAAATTTATTTATTATTATTTTTTCTTTTTATGAGCAGAAAAAATTACTTCTATAACAAGTGCTAATCAAATTATTAATTGAATAAATAGAGGTTCTATTATTGAATTAAGTATAATACTTACTGACCTTCAAACCCAACAAACAATAGCAAATTTTCTGGATGATTGTTTTGATAAACTTGATAATGCAGATAAATATTTGCAGTTGATTTTTCAAAGCACAAATCAAAAAAGATGATGATGAGATGTGATTGACAAAAATTTTTTGAATACAAATTTTGAAGAGATATTGCAAAAATATGATGAAAAGATAGTAAAACTTGAAAAATTAGAAAAAGATAAACAAAAAAGAAATTTTGAAAATACAGTGATGAAGTGAAACTTGATTGATAATCTATGGAAAAGTATACTTGAAGGGGTTTTAGGAAAATATAATACTGAAGATGATGATACATTAAATAATATAATTTCTTGATTTAATAAATGAAAAAAACCAAAAAATTCTGTAGATCCAAATTTAAAACCATATTTAGATTTAAATTATTTTAGAACTTGAAAAGTTAAAGAGTATTTAAATGACTGATTGGAAGTTAACAAATGAGATTTAGTTATTGTATGGGACTGAGAAAATAGATGAGATAGTTTTATTGTAAATACAAACTGATATTTATCATCTACTATGTCAAAAGTTAATTTAAAAAGATGAAATGAGTTAAAGTTCTTAAATTATATATTTTTATACTTTAAAGAAGAATTTAAAAATAATTGAGTTTGATGGCACTTAAATAAAGATTATATTTTAAAAAAATCTTTTAATATCCCCGACCTTGAAACTCAAAAAGAGATAGTAAATATACTTGAAAAAGCATTTATATACTATCAAAGGATGAAAAATAAAGCTGAAAGCAATCAAAAATATCTACAAAATATGAGAAAATGAATACTTACAAATATATTTGAAACTGCAAATTTACTTTCTAATCAAAAATAAAAATGTATACAGAAGCTGACACAAAATCAAAACATATAGAGCCAAATCTTAAAAAATCTTGATGGGATGAATCAAACATCGCAAGAGAATATAAGATAACAGCTGATAGTATGGTAGTAGTATGAGAAGAATACCACACCAAAAACACTGCCAAATTTGCTGATTATGTTTTGAAGATAAACAACAATATCATAGCTATCATAGAAGCTAAAGCTGAAGATCAAGATTTAGATAATCATACCAAACAAATCAAAACTTATGTAAATATGATGTGAATGAGATTTTGATTTTTGACAAACTGAAAAAGCATATTGCAATATGATAGCAAAACTCAAGAATTTACACACATAGAAAATTTTCCAACTCAAGAACAACTGATAAACCAAATATACGGTAAAAACATAGATATAAAGTCTGATCCTTTGACCTTTCCTTTATACAATCTATGAACAAGAACTCCAAGATATTATCAACTTAGAGCAGTAAATAGCATCATAAGCAATATTAAAAGATGAAATAAAAAAACTTTACTTGTAATGGCAACAGGAACTTGAAAAACTTTTGTATCTTTCCAAACTATATGGAAACTTTATAAATCATGATTTTTCAACAAAATACTTTTTTTAGCAGATAGAAATATACTTGTTGATCAAGCATTTGACGATTTTGAACCTTTCAAAGATGCAAGATACCGCATACAAGATTGAAAATTTAATCAAAATAGAAATATATATTTTTCAACTTATCAAACTTTATATTCTCCAAAGTGAGATGGTTATTTTTATGAGCAGATAGATAAAGATTTTTTTGATTTGATAGTTATAGATGAATGCCATAGATCAAGATATGGTAGCTGGTGAGAAGTGCTAAACTGGTTCGGTAGTGCTTATAGTGTATGACTTACTGCCACTCCTCAAAGAAGCGATAATATAGATGTTTTTGATTATTTTTGACAACCTGTATATGAGTATAGTATGTGAAAAGCTATAGACGATGGTTATTTAGTACCATATAAAATTTATAAAATTACTTTAAACACTCATAGAGAATGAATAAAAATAGATGATAATATAAAAATACTTAATCCTGACGAAGTAGATGTAGAAGAAGTAAAAAAACAAAAATTTTATGATCCAAGCAGTATAGAAAGAAAGATAATCTGAAAAGAGATAACAGATAAGATATGTAATAAGATATATGATATTGTACAACAAAATAATAAACCTTGAGCCAAAGCTATTGTTTTTGCAGTAGACAAATCTCATGCAGGTAGAATTTCTGATAAATTATGTGAAATTGCTAAAGATCCTGATTATGCTACTAGAATAGTTTCTGAAGACAAAGACGATCTAAGAAAATTTAAAGATATAGAACAAAATAAACCTATAATAGCAACAACTGTAGATTTACTTTCAACTTGAGTAGATATCACAACTGTAGAAAATATTGTTTTTGCAAGAAATATAGGCTCTATGACACTTTTTAAGCAAATTATATGAAGATGATCAAGACTTAGCAAATGAAAATGATTTTTTAGAATTATAGATTTTACAAATGCTACAAGATTCTTAGACGAATGGGATGTGCCAGATGCTGAAGAAGATGAGGAAACAAATAACGAGCAAGCAATTCCTCCATTTGAAAATAAATGTTTTGGGCAAGTAGTAGATAAAGAAACTTGAGAATGAATCTATAAAGCATATATCAAAGTAAAAGTTTGAAAAAATATAGTAGCTCATACTTATTCAAATCAAGATGGAAGTTTTGAATTTTTTAACTTGCCAAGCAACGAAAAACTAAGAATTATCATAGAATACAAATGATACAAAACAAAAAATAAACTTATAGAAAACGAAAACTCTCAAGATATAGAAACTTTTGAACTGAAAAAAATCAAAAAATCAAAAAAGATAAAAGTAGAATGACTTGAAGTATATGAGGAGGAAGAAGTTATTATAGAATTTGACGGGAAAAGAATGAATTTTGGAGAATATAAAAAATACTCACAAAATGGACTTAAAGAAGAAGTATTTGATATGAACAACTTAAAAGAGATCTGGACAAATATAGGAAAAAGAGAGGAATTTATAGATAAGCTAAAAGAAAAAAATATATTTCTTGATTTTCTAAAAAACACTGATGGACTTGAAGATGTAGATAAATTTGATTTTATAGCACATACGGTATTTGGGGCACCGATCATATCAAGACATGAAAGATATGAAAAGTTTATGCTTGAAAATGCTGATAAGATCAAAAATTCTTGAGAAGAATTTGCTGAAGTAGTTTTTTGGATGCTTGAAAAATACAAACTTCATGGAGAAGAAGAACTTTCCCCTGATGTTTTTGTGCATTCACCGGATAAGATAGATTCTATAAAACAAGTGTATACTAAAGAAAGGTGATGACTTAGAAAATTTATGAGCTGACTTTTACATAAAATTTATTTTTCTAAAGAAGTAGAATATGGTAGAAAGTAAAAAAAATGATAAATGATATAAAAGTTCTTACAATTCTATTGTAGATTTTTGGAATGATGTTGAAAAAATACCAAAAAATGAATTTGAAAAAATCTATATAGATACTTTAAATAAAGATAAATCAGATGATTATAATATTGTCCCAACTCCAAGAGATTTGATAGATTTAAGTATTGATCTATTTACTAAATTTCTAGAGGGAAAGGAATTTAAAAGTTTGCTTGATCCTTATATGTGAACTTGATGATTTTTGATAAAAGCAAAAGAAAAACTATCTATAACAAATTTTTATTGATTTGAGATAAAAAAAAGTTTAGAAGAAAAAAATGATAGATATTTTGAAGCAATTTGATTTAAGAAAACGAATAATTTAAAATATGAAGAATTTGATAAACAATGAGAATATAATTTAATTTTTACAAATCCAGATACTAAAACAAGTTTTGAAAATATAAAAAACCTTTTATGAAATAATCTTAAAAATAACTGATATGCTATTTTATTCCTACAAGATGAAAAATTAAAAGAGTTTAAAACTACTGAATTTGAAAAGGTTGATCCAAAATTTATAGTAAAACTACCTTGATGAATATTTGAAAAATCTTGAATTCAATCAAATATTGTTTTGATACAAAAAAAAGCATATTCATGACAAACTTTATTTGTAAATTTTAGAGACCAGCAAAAAGACTTTTTACAAAAAACTTGAAAAAAACCAGAATTAATAAAAACTATAGAAAACAATTATAAAGATTGAAAAATTGATGAAAAAATAGAAAATGATTATATAAAATTACTTGACTGGGCAAAAATAAATTGATTAAATTATAAATTTGAAACAAATACTTCTATTGACCTTGCTTCCACATACGAAGTAATAGAAAAAAGTTTTTTTGCATGACTTTGACAATTAAGAAGCTTGAATCATCTTTTGGATAAAAATGATATAATGTCTTTGAAAAATACAGTTTCTATCTTAACTGATAAAAAAATAACTAAGATTATAAAAGAAATTCAAGATTCTCCACAAAAGATACAATCTTCAAAACTTTATGAGATCTTAACAGCACTTACAGTTAGTAATTTTTTGATATTTTCATGACCTCCGTGAGTTGGTAAAACAAGTTTAATTGATAAATTATCAAATGCTATTTGATGAAATTTTAAAAAAATGCCAATCAAATCAAATTTTGTTGATGAAAGTGGGCTTTTATGATATTGGAATCCTTTACTTTCAAGGTATGAATGAACTGAAGTTTTAGAGTTTATCTTTGAAAGTGCAAAAGTTGAAGAAATACCATATTTTTTACTACTTGATGAGATGAACTTATCAAAAATAGAAAATTATTTTAGCGAATTTTTGGCAAAGATAGATAATTTACAATCTATTTGAGCAGAAATAAAACTTTTTGATGTGCTTATAGATAGTAAATCTAAATTTAATAATATAAAATATTTTATAGACAAGTATTACTTAGATGAAAATCAAATTAATATGAAAAAATGAAATTTTCAAGATTTTTATGATGATTATAAAGAATGAAAACAACTTGAGATAGAAGTAAAGATAAAACTATCATCAAACCTACATATCATCTGAACTATAAACGAGGATGAGACAACAAATAGTTTATCAAATAAAGTTCTTGATAGAGCTTTTTATATAAGTTTATGAGTGGATGATTTATTTGAGGGGAATGAAGAAGATTTTATAAATAAAAGTTATAATTATATAAAAAACATAAAACTACAAAAACAAGAAATCAATAAAAAAATAACAGGTAAACAATTAGAAGATGATATATTTAAAAAAATAGAAAAATATTGAGAAGTTGATAGAGAAAAAAAAGTAAATAATAAAAGTGTAGATTTACTTCAAAATATAGATAATTGATTTTCAAAAATAGATATACTTTATGAGATAAAATCTTCAAATAATCAAGGTAATAATTGAATAAATCAATTAAAAGATTATATAAATTTATATAAATCAAATAATCAAGGTAATAATTGAATAAATCAATTAAAAGATTATATAAATTTATATAAATCAAATAATCAAAAAATATGAATTTTAGTTATTAATTGATTTAATTGAATTGATAGAAAAGATAATATATTTATTTTATGATATGATGTTTTTGATTCTTTTATTGATCTATTTTTTAAACAAATTTTCTTTATTAAAAATGATGTAAATTATCAAGATATTACTTCAAAAAATAGTTGAAACTTAGAAGATGCAAAGGGAATATTTTCAAAAGAAGAACAAAAATTTATAAATGAAATAAATGAACTTATACAACAAATAGAAAAAAATGATGCTATAGCTTATAGATCTATAGAATATATGGCAAGTTTTGTAAAAAATTATAAGGAAAATATAAATAATGTTGATGAAAAAAACATATTAGATATAGTACTTTGTCAAAAAGTCTGGCCCAAGATAAAAAATTATAGTATATTATGAAACAAAGAAGATGATTTTAAAAAATTAAAAAACAAGGTTAAAGAACATCTTTGAGAAAAAAGTGAAAGTTGGCAAATGTTAGATAGTATTGATTTTAATTAAATTTTGTATTATAAGAAAAAATATTTGCATTTTATAATATAATGAGTATTATAAGAAAAAATATTTATAGATAACAATAATATAATGAAAAACATCATAGAAGAAAATAGGCAATATATATTATCAAAACAAATTTATAATAGAAATTACTATTTAGATAAATTTGCTAATTTTGTAAATACCAAAAATGTGCTTGTAGTAGAATGACAAAGAAGAGTAGGGAAAAGTTCGGTAGTTATATCTTTTTTGAAATCAAACAATATAGATTTGAATAAAGTTTTTTATATCAATAAAGAATTGGACATATTAAATAATATAAAAAATGCTGTAGATTTGGATGAAGTTTTTAGTTTCTTT
>NZ_JAEDAM010000027.1 GCF_018420025.1 Candidatus Vampirococcus lugosii
TAGTGATTTAACAGAAAATAAAGAAATAAATGAAAAAATATCTTGATCTTGAGATTTAAGTGAGGTTGAAAAAGAATCAGATACTTATTTTAAAGAAAGTGGTGGTAGTATTTCAAGCTGAGGAAGTGATGGAGGCTGAGGAAGTGGATGATGTCTAGATCCATATATAGGAAATGATTGTAATTGTATTCCAATGGATAGTGAAGTAAACTGTAGAATAGTAATGGACGATGCGGGTTTTAATCCATTATTTTATAAGGGCACAGAGGAGGGGGAACAATTGGATGATAAGCGAGATTTAGCACATTGCGATCCTGACCAACGAACTTATGTGTATATTGAGCAAACTTGCTTCGGGATGTTATGTATGGTATCGACAAGGGAAGAAAATTTGGTTGATTATGATAGTGAGGATGACCGAATTGCTTGTAAGTCTGAATAGAATATTTACTTTTTTTAATATTTAGGATTAGTGATTAACTTGACCATATAGTGAATTTGGTAGCTAATATATTATAATTAACTCATCAAATATTAGATAAAAACTGGCTTATTATCAATAATAAAAAGTGTTATGACTAGTATTTATTAATTTTAGCTTTTTGTACTACTTTTCCCGCCCGGGCGAGAAAAGTAAAAATAAAAGTTTTATTTTTTTGACATACTATAAATTATATTTATACTATATTTTATATAATAAAATTTATATTTTTATATAAATAAAATAAAAAATAATGTGAATTGATACTTTAAGTGTTTGAACAAATGATGATTTAGATAATATACAAGATATTATACAATGAATGGATGAAAATAATGAGAATAAAACTCAAGTTAGAGAAAAATTTGAAAAATTAAAAGCAGAACTTGAACAAGATTGAATAAGTTTGGAAGATAAAGAAAAAGCTTATGAAGAATTTAAAGAAGCTTTGGATAGTATTGAAGATGAAAAAATAAAAGAAATATTAAATATTATTAATTGAATTCAATCTGAATTAGATAATTTGCAAACTAAAATTGATCAAAATGATTGACAAGTAGGAAATTTAGAATCTGAAAAAGAAAATACACGAAGGCTTGTAAATGAAAGTTTTATAGAAAATTGAACTTTTGAAAAAATAGAAGATATTGATTTTATGGATGATCCAGGTAAATTTTTTGAAAATGTTATGAATAGATTTGTTAATTCACTTATTTCTTCTATTGATTCTATGGCAAGTTTTTCTTTTTTTGATAAAAATTTTGAAATATTCTCAAATGATGTAAAGATGGATAAAATATCAAAGTTTTTTGAAAAAAAAGATTATATAAATAAATCTGATATAGATAATTTTTCAAATATTTTGAATTCATTGAGTGAATATACTTTTTTTTGAGATTGAAATTTATTACAAAATTTGGATAATTTGGATTTAAATAGTTTGGATTGAATTGATGATAATCAAGTAAATAGAGAATTGTTTTCTAAATTATTAATTTTTATAAAAGAAAATTTGGAATATATAAATAAACAATACCCAGAAAATGAAAAAAAATCTGCTAAATTTGATGATATTATTAAATTTTTATTTAATAATCCTGTTGCAAATCAATTTAGAGATTATGCAGTTCCAAGTATTTGAATAAAAATTCCTAGTAAAACTAAAATTGAACCAGAAATAAAAACAAAAAAAGAATGAAAAATAAAAGATGAAAATATAGATGATTGAGATGATTCAAGTGCTGATGATTAAAAATATTTATTTTACATAAATTAATTTAAGAAAATATATTTTATAAAATTTAAATAAATACAAATTATGAATGAATCTTGAAATTGAACAGAAAATGAAACTCTTTTGAAACAAAAATTAGAAGAATTGAAAATTGAAGAAAAAAAAATTTTGGAAGAAATTCGTTCTTTAAAAAAAGAAAAAGATGATTTATGATGAGATCCTGTTTTGAAAGATTTTTATGATAAAAAAATTGAAAATAATATTTCTCGTTATAATAAATTAAATATTGTTTTTGAAAAAATTCAAAATCAATTAACAAATAATATAGATGATTTAATTAGAAATACTCAAAATGATTTGATAAATTCTCTTACAGCTTGACCTATCAAGTTTGTTAAAAATAAAAATAAAAATACTTGATCTTTAAAAGATGAGAATTGAAATGATATTAAAAGTTTTTTATGAGAAGACATAAATTGAAAAAATGTGGAACTTATTACTCATAATTGACAAAATTATTCTATTGTTAAAGGAAAATCTTGAAATGAATTTAGATTAGTAAATCTTGATAAATGATGTTTTATTAGTAATTGGTATGATAGTATTAGTTTTGATCATACTACATGATTGTTTATTGTTGATAATTGAACTGGAAATTCAAATAGTCTTATAACTTCAACATATTGAGTTTGAAAAAAATATATGACTATTGATTGAAAAATATTATGAGATGTAGATTCTTCCAAGATAGGATGTGATGAGTGATGAGTTTTTTATGAAGATAAATTTAAATATTCATTGTCTAATAATAGATTTGAATCCAATGATGATTATGAAATAATAAACCCTGAATCTCAAAAGCAATGATTTTTGTTTGTGAGATCAAGTGTTTTATCATCTCAAGATAATAAAATATATGTTTTAAAATTAAAATCTTGAACTACATTTGGATGAGATAAAATATGAAATGAATTTGATGAAATATTGTCTGATATAAAAGATTTTGGTGGAGAAAAATATGTAAAAGTTAGAGATTGAGAAAATATATCTTGGTTAAATCTTAATACTTCAGAGATGATTTGAATAGATTTAATTGAAGTTGAACAAGTAAAGCAAATTGGTGATGATTGGATTTTTAAAGCAAAACAAGGAAATGATAAATATGTATTGATAAATTTGAAAACTTGAAAAATTATAAATTTTTTGGAAAAATGAGAATGAGATGAAATTTGAGATATAGAAGAAATTTGATGAATGAAATATATAAAAGTTAGAAATTGAGAAAAATATTTTTATATAAATTTTGATACTAAAGAAATTATATGATCTGGATTTGATGAAATATGAAAAATTATTCAAGTTAAAATAAAAAATGAAGATAAACTTATTTTTAGGTGAGAAAATTGAAATTTAGCTAATTATTATGATGCAAATACTTGAAAATCTTTGATACAAGATAAATTTTGTTGACTTATATCTTCTTGAGAATGATTAAAATCTTTATCATGAAAAATAGATAAATTAAATAATAAAGATATTATATATTTTCAAAATTGAAGAAAATATTTTGATCTTGAAACATGAGAAGTAAAAAAATCTCCAAAACAAGAAAAAGTTGAACAAGAAGTAGCAGAAAAATCTAAATCAGAATGATGGCTGAATAAGTGATGGAAAAATTTTAAGAAAAAACGAAATGAAACAAATATATTATGATAATTTTATATATTATATAAATATTAAAAATAAAATGAGTATAGATAATCCTAATAATCTAGATAGAAATAATTCAGTGGATAAACTTAATGATAATCCTGAAATTTTAGATATTTCTCTTGAATCTTTGGATACAGAGATTTTGGTTTGAAGATTGACAAATATTATGCAATGATGAGAATATTGAGAAAAAGAAATTCAAACATATTCAAGTATTATTTGAAATAAAATTTTAAATAATCCTTCTGAATATTTAATTTTACAAAAAGAATTTAAATCTAATAACTTACCAAAAGAATTTTTGGATAGTTTATTGTTGGAACATATTTTTGATTTTGATACAAAACAGGCAATAGTAGATATTATATCAAAAAATTGAAGTATAGAATATGGTGATATACAAGCAATTTTTGATTATTCTAGTTTGGAAGAAGATTTTGAACAAAAAAAACAAGAAATTGAAGAATTTAAAAATAAAATTCAAAATCAAATTAAAATTGGATGAGAAGAAAAAATAAATTTTGATCAAGATATATCAAGTTTATCAAGAGATATGGCAAATAAAGGTATTGATCAAAATGCTATTACAAAATATATTGATTTGTATCAATCATTTAATTCTATTAAAAATAGAATGGGAGATGTAGAAAATAGTTTATTATTTAATATACAGGATAAAAATCCTAATTTTAATTTAAGAAATGTTGATGCTAGTTTGATAAATATTTTTGGAAATAGGCTAGGAGTGATAGAATATTTTCATGAAGTACAAGATACAAATTCTATACTTTGTGATATAGTAAATGCTAAACCATGAAACCTTTCTGAATGGAATCAAGTTTGGCAAAAAAGATGAATTCATTGATTATTAACTGAAGCTATTTCAATGACATGACTTAATAGAAAAGATGCTCAAGGTATAGCAAGTATTGGTATGGTGGTAGGTGGTGCATATATTGCTTGGAAAATGATTAAATGATTTTTTTGAGCAAAATGAATTGATTGAAAATTAATTTGGATGCTTAAAACTTGATGAATTGTATGATGATATTTTGTTGCAAAAAATATTGCAAGTGGTAAATCTCAAGAAGAGTTACAAAATAATAGAAGGGCTATTTTGGATTGACTTAGAAATGATACTGTAGCTAGAGAATCTATAAAACTTACTATGCAAAATATTTATTGAGATGATAAATTAAAGGAAGTATTAACTATTTCTGATGAATGAAATTTGGAATTAAAATGAATTTGGGATTGAAATACTTTATCTGAAAAATATAGAGAAAATAAATCAATAATTGCTATAATTAAAGCTGAATGATGAGAAATTGATGAAAACTGAAATATAAATGGTGATATTGAAAAAATTAAAAAAGAAGTAAATGATTTTTTAATTACTTGATTTACTATGTTATGAGTTTCATCTACTAATTTAAATGAAAAAAAAGATCAAAAAGTAAATGATATAATAAAAGAATTTGAAAAAGATAGAGATATAGAAGTTAGAAAATTTGCAATTAGAGATCGTATTGCAGATGATTTAATTTATAGATTAAAATCATTAAAATGAGATACTTCACAAGCTCAAGATTTAATAGCAAGATTTAGAATTTTTGCTATATCAGAAAATGATTTTATTAATTTATGGTGAAAATTACATTCAAATATTACTAATAAAATATGATCTCAATGGATTGCAACTTTGATGGCATGATATTGAATGGAAAGTGTTCAAATGATGGAAGTAGTAGAAACTAAATCTAATTTAGCATCTTGAGAAAATAATGAAAATAATGAAAATAATGAAGTTGATGAAGATAATGAAGTTTTATAAATTTAAATTATTTTATTAATTTAAGTTTTGTAGATAAATTATTTTTTATTGTATTAAAAATAATTAATAAAAAATGTCAAATATTGAAATTAATACTGATTCATTAGAAAATAATAATGAATCATTAGAAATTGAACAAGAACAAGATGTTTCTGAAATACTTAATGATTTTGAACTTGATGTAAGAAGGGAACTTATAGAATGAGAAACTAAATGAAATCTTGAAAGATTATGACAAGAGATAGATTCAAGATCTACTTTTGATCTTGCTTTGGAATTAATAAATGATGATAAAGAAAAAATATTAAATGAGCAAGATTCTGTTAAACTTGAATCTTTTAATATGTTTGTATGATGGAATATTATGGGTTCTATTTTTAAAAAAATTATGCAAGATAATATTGATCCATACAATGAAATCGTAGATATTGAGGAATTTAGTAAACAAATAAATTTATTAAATATTTCAAATACTCAAGATTTACAAAATTATATAAATAAAAATAATATTTCATTGACAAATAGAGAAATTCAAGTTCTTGATTTTTTGGTTCAAGATAATACAGTTTTTTCACAAGAATATAATGAAAAAAATTTTTGAAAAATATGGGATGGAATGAAAAGTGTTATGCCTGATTTTGCTTTAAAATACAATGAATGAGTTAGATCTTGATGGGATGACCTTTCTGAGCAAGAATTAAATTTTTTGGATAATATTTCTGAAAAATGATGAGATATATTTTCTGAAATGAAAGATGTTTGAGTTGAGTGAGTTTTTGAAAAAGATAATTGGCAAAATAAAACTTTGTCTACATGATTAGTTGCATGATGATTATTGGCTGGTGGTGCTTTAGCATTGAAATGACTTTCTAAACTTTTTGGAAATAAAAAATGATGATGAGATTGAAAAAAACTTTGATTTTTGGGTATGTTGAAATGGTGATGAATTTTATGAGTGGGGGGCTATTTACTATATAATTGGTTCAATAAAGATTGAAAATTAAATTCTTCTGAAAATTATTGATCTTGATTTGAAAGAAATGTTAAAAGTTTTGAGCAACTTAATGAAAGTGATAGAAAAAAATATAATAAATTTTCTTTATGAGTAGATTTTTATTATAAATCTGCATATTGAGATGATTTTTCTGATTGAATGAAAAATAATGATATGCTTTGAGAATATGAATGGGAAAATGAAAAAAATTGACTTGATTATTCATGAGTTTATCCTTATGCACTAGACAAAAGATATAAAAATATTGATCAAATTTTGTCAGAATGAAGTTTTTTTCTAGAAACATTTAATGTTTCCAAAGAAATTTTTAAACAAAATTTATTGGGTTGGTGAGTTAATAAATTAAAAAAATATTTTGAACCATTTGCATGAATTCTTTCAAAAATAGATGGTTTTACAACAGATATATTTTTACTTCCAGATACTGAATTTGAAAAAAAATTTAAAAATTTTTTAGATAAAGAAGATTTTGTTGATCAAATAAGAGAAATATTTAGAAAAAATATTAAAATAATTTCCTATCTTAATAGTAGGATAGATTATTTAAAATATGAAATAATAAAACAAAACTTGTTGGAAAATGATCCAGATTTTGAAAATAAAAGTGAAACGGAAAAAGAATTTTTGATTATGGAAAAAATTGATGATGAAAAATTTATGGAAAATAAAGTAAAACCTGCTTTAGATTTATTCTTGAATTCAAAAATATTAAATGCAAATGAAATATTGAATAATTATTGAATTTTGGATTCTTGAATAAATGAAAATTTACAAGAAAGATTGCAAGAAGTTGATGATTGGTATGAAGAAATATTGTTTGAATGAGAAAAATGAAATTATCAAATAGATGATATTTTATCAAATTTTGAATCTTGGGATAATTTAGATGATTTAGATAAACAATATTTAAATGAATTGTCAGAAAATTTATGAGAAGATATAGATAATTTTGGAGAAAGAGAATTTTTGGAAGCATTATTTTGACCTTATTATTATTCTTTTAATTCTGAAAATATAAATTTAAGAGAATTATTACAAACTATATGATATGATGAATTTGTTTGACCTTGGAAAAAAGTTCTTGAAACTTTTTGAGAATGAAAAAATCCTACTAAAAAAGATATTGAAAATCTTAAGCAAGTAGTAGATGATTTTTATATTTTTCAAAAGGAGATTATTATATGAGTAGATAATTTAGTAGAGATTAGAGAAGATTGAAATTTGGTAGTAAAAGCTTGATTTATTATTAAACAATTTGGTAGAGAAATTTCAAGTTTTATAGATCTTTCTTTCAAATGAGAATTTAAAGATTGATTTTTTCAATTAAGTGCTTGAACATTACTTACTTCTATTTGGATTGCAAATAGAACACCACTTGTTAAAATTGCTTCAAAACCTATAAGTGGATTTATTTTTTCTCCAATTAATTTAATAAAAAATCCTATTTTGAGAAAAATTCCAGCATGATTTGCTCATTATTGATTATATCCAAAAAATGATTTTGGAAAAGCAAGACTTTTATATGATTTTGCTAGATGAAGATTGAGTTTGGAAAAATCTACTGATATTTGGAATAATATAAGATGAATAACTTGATGAAAATTGACAAAAGCTACATTTTTGCAACAAGCTTTTTGAGATTGATTAACACCACAACAATATAATTCTATTGCTAATATTTGGGAAAATAAATATCTTAGAAAACAAATTCTATCAGATAAACCTTCAATTTTAAGAGATTTTGTTTCATTACAAAAAATACCTGATGATATAAAAATTAATATTTCAGAAAAATTGTCAAGATCTATAAATTCTATACAAGATTTATCTTGAAATAAAAAAATGTTTTTAAATAAATTTATTAAATATTATAATGGTGATTTAGATTCTTTAAATAATATATTAAGAAATATAAATACTATTTGATTTGATAATTTAGATAATAATCAAATAAATAAATTTGCAAAATCTATTGCTAGATCTTCCAAATGATTGAGTAGTACTCAAATTAATGAAATTATTAATAGTATAATTAATGAAATTAATAATTGAAATAAAATAAATTTTAATTCTTATATTAGAACTTATAGATCATCTTTTTTAAATTCTCCAACACTTATAAAATCTGTATCTCCAGAATTATCAAGTTCTAAATTATCTAGAGTTAAATCTCCATTAGTTGGAACTTTAACTCCAGAAGAATTAAAAGATCTTGAACTTAAAGTAGAAAAAATTAAATCTTGAAATATTGAATTTAAACAAAAATTAATACAGGCAAAAAATAATCCAAGTTTATCATTAGATGAAAAAAGATTATTACAAAATCAAATTGATTCTATAGATGATTTAATAAATAATACAACCGTTCAATCATTAAGAGAAATAAAACAAAATCCTTCAATTTTGAGAACAGTGGATTGAGTATATGATTGACTGCATGAAAGCACAAAAGTTTTTTCTAGAACAGTTTCCAAAATGAAAGATATTATAAAATCAAGACCTCGTATTACAGCATGATGAGTTTTGACAGTATTAGATGTTGTTTTGATAACTTATTTTCATAATGTATGAATGGATTCTGCTAAAGAAATGGAGGCTATAAATCCTGATTTATCAATTGAACTTGAAAAAACACAAAATTTATCAACTACAGTTTCTGCTTTAACATCTGCATGAGCATTATGAGCAGCAGTTTTTATTCCTTGAGTATGATGGGCTATAGGTGCAACTACTTTAATATCAATAGCATGATGGGGTTTACATGAGATTAGTATATGACAATATAGTAATACTGTAGATTTTTATAACAGAAATTTTGAAAATTATATAGGTATGTCTAGTGCTAAAATTAAGCAATCAATAATATCAGCAGTTTCATGAATAGAATGAATAAATCCTAGTTTATGATTTAATGTTGCTGATATGATAAAAGATGAAAAATATTTTGAAGAAAAATGAGAAGCAACTCTAAATGATGCCATAAAAGCTCTGATACATCAAGAAGAAATTTATAATTATACAGATGCTTTTATTTGATTTGATTGGAATCTTGATAATCCAAATGAAGAAAAAATAAGGCTTTGGGATAAAGAACCAAGACATGCAAGAAAACTTACACAAGAAGAAAGAGAATATGTTAGACAAAGAAGAGAAGAATTTTATTCTATAGTAAATAAAAGATTTGAATATATAAAAAATAATAATTTATTGGCAGATTTATCTAAAAATATTGAATATAATAATTGAATATGATATATAGAAGAAATATTAACAATGTCTAGATATGTATCTAATGAAAATGAAGATGAAGTAAAAATTAATGAATTGAAAGAAAATTGAAATTATGAAGTTTTAAATAAAATATTTATCAATAATGATAAGTTAAATGTTGAATTACTTTGTGAAACATATATTAAAGTAATAAAATGATATAATTTATGATTATTTTCTGACTATGAAGAGAATTTGGAATATTTTATTGAATATTATAATTATAAATCCAAAAATATTCATCCTTGAATATTAAATTCAATAATTTCTAGGTATGAATCTAATATAAATGTTGATAATATTGATTTTGGAAGATTATCAAACTTTTTGGAAAATTTAAATTTTGATAAAATATCTAATTGGGATGAAATTCCAGAAGAAGAAATATCTTTATCAGAAAAATATTGAATATCTAATAAAGTATGACAAAATGTTTTATATTTTATAGCAAGAGATGTTTATTCATATATATGAGAAAACGATTTAGATAGTCTTAAATTATTTTTTTCTAGTGATAATAGAAAAAATTATTGAATATATTGGTCTTGAAATGCTTGGTTAGTTTATCAAAGTGGTTTTAGATTTAATAATTTAGTTCTTCAATATCCTTACGAAGATAATAATCAAGATCCTTATAGTTATGCATTTAATGAAGCTGAGTCTATAAATCCAGATTATTGAGAATGATTTTTGGAAAAATTATATGAAGCTTTTGATAATACTAATTTTATAAATCCTGATCATAATTCGGGTAGAGATAATATAAATGAAGAAAAAAAAGATAAAATATTAACTATTATAAATGAAGAAAGAGATCTAATTAATTGAAAAGATGATATTGAACAAGAGATAAATAATTTTGTTAAAAGTAATTCTTGATCATGAAAAATACAAATACCTAGTGATTTAATTATTAAATGACTTAGAGTAGGTATTGATATTAATTCTTGGTATTGATAAATAATTTTTTTATAAATTTAATAATTTTTTATTATTTTTGTTAATTATTACTTGAAATTTAAAAAAAGAATATTACAATATAACTATGCTAGTTATATGCAATATAATTAGTATTATATTTATTTATTAATGTGACTAATATTATTATGTCTAATATCAAATATTTGATAATACCTTTATTTTTTTTGATACCTATTGTTACATATTGAACACAAGATATGAGAGAAGAGTGCTATAATGATCTTACTAATTATATGTCAAAAGTAGAGCAATTTAAACCTGCATATGAAATGATTCAAGATTTATGATATGATAAATTATCAGAGTCTTTTTCAAAAAAGTATGAAAATATGTCGTCTTTTGGTGTAGATTTGAATAAACCTATTTTATCTATGAGATTACATTCTTTTGGTGAACAAACATCTTATCAGCATCCACCATATTCTCCATTTCCGATTTATGAGTGAACTGAAAAATGGGAAAATCCTGTTAAAGAGTTTATAATTGCTGAAGAATTTGTTACTAATCCTGAAGATTGACAAGAATATTTTATTGGTTGTTCTTTTATGAATATTCAATCTCCTGATTTAATGAGTGTTGATGCAGATAATTATTGGTATGATTGAGAAATATTATCTGTATTGGTAGAAGATAAGTCCAAAAATAATAAAGTTTGGCATAATACAAATAGATCTTTTAATTATGAAAATGAAATATTAGCAGATTTTGATAGATTGTTTGTTTTTCCAAAATTAACTCAAAATGATTTTTTTAGTAAATATGATATAATTGATGCATTCCCTACTAACAAAATAGATTTGAAGAAATATTTGAATGTAATAAATCCATCTGGTGATGAAGAATTACTTTTTACAGTAGTTTATGATCAAAATTGAAATGTTATTTGATGAAGTTCTTTAGATGTTTTTAAAGGTATTTTTGATGAATCAAATAATGAAGGTTTTCCGCTTTTTGATATGTATCAAGAAATAGAAAATTTGTATCCAGAGTTTGCAAAATATTTAGCAATAAATTGATTTGTTAGTTTTGATGTTTTTAAAGAGTTAATGAATTTAAAATGAGATCATAGTTATGCAGATTTATGGAGTTTTATATCAAGAAGTAAAGATTTAATAAAATATGCAAATCAAATTCGTAAATGAGAAGAGCCTGACATATCTAATGATACAATATTGGTAGAATTTTATGATGAAATGTTGAAAAATATTGACTCTTTTGATAAAGATGCAAGAGAAAGAATATGATTAGAGCCATTAGAAATTAGTAATAGTGAATTAAATGAGAAAAACATAAAAAACATAAAAAATACAGAAAATGATGATTGAGATTGATTTAATTATTATATTATAATTGCAATCTTAGGATTTGTCTTTTTTATAATATTTTTGTTTATAATATTGGGTTCCAAAAATAAAAAATAAATTTATATATTAAAATAATAAAAAAATGAAATTTAATAAAATACTTTTACTTTTATGTCTTATTTTAGTTGGTGTTTGATTTTCTTATGCAAAAATGCTTGATATAAATCAAGAAGAAGCTGAAAAACATGATTTATATAAAAATAAAAAACTTACTGATTATCATATAGATCGGTGTAAATCATGAAATTCAAGTCTTTTAGGTAGTACATCTTGAAGTACATTTGTAACACTTGTATCATGTGTAGCACAATGACATATTTCAGGTGCAACATTTAAATGACCTTATGAAATTGATTGAGTAGATCGTTCTGGTGAAAGGCGATGTAATTCTACAGATCCTAATTATATTTGAAAGTGTGGGCATTGAGTTTCTCAAAATTTACCAGAAACTTATTCTGCTGAGGTGTTGTATAATATTCCATGAAATAAAATAGCAATTAAATGATTTAAAAATACTTGATCTCCTAATGTAGGTGGTACTTATAATACTCCGTTTTTGTATCTTGAAAATCAACCTGAGTGAAAAATAGATATTACTATTAACTCAAAAAGAGATAATTATTCATCACAAAGACCAGATTTTAATATAGAAAATTGATGGTCTGTATTAAATGATAATTGAAATATGTTTGTGGAATTAAAAAAAGTTGATTATTTATTCTATTTGTTAGATTTTGAAAGAATAGAACTTACTAGAAATGGTAAAAATTTTGATAGTAAAGATGAGTTAACTAATTATTTAATCAATTCAGATTTTTTTCAAAAATTATGATTTGATGAAGAACAAAAAGAAAATTCTTTAGATTATATTTTGCCTACAATACAAGATTCTCCAAACTATTATCTTACAGTACTGACAAAAGAATCTATACAAAATATTGTAAATTATGAATTTAGTGAAGAACCTGAAAAATTAATAAGAAGATATTTTGCTATATATCCTACATTAAATCCAGTAAAAACAAGTTGATGATTACAGTTTCCAGAAATTATAGAATATGATAATGAATATATTATCAAGGATTTTGGTGAAATATATCTAAAAAATGGTATGTTACCTATTTGGAAATAAAAATTTAATTATATAAATAAAATAAAAAAATGAAATTTAATAAAATACTTATGTGTAATATTGTTTTTGTAACAAGTTTAGGTATTAGTTTTGCAAGTTGACCTGATGAAGAAATTGAAGAGTCTGTAACATTGCAATGAGTAAAATTTGATGTATTGCATCATAAATATGAAGAAAGTGAGTTAACTCATCAAATGAAATGTGATGAATATTGAGAAGATTATGATTTTTTGAAGCTTACTGTTAATGGAACTTCAAGTATGATAAGTTGTGATATAGATTGATCAAAATTGGTTCCACCAGATTGATTAGATCCAGATCCAGATCCAGATCCAACAGGTCCAGATCCAGAACCAGATCCAACAGGTCCAGATCCAGATCCAACAGGTCCAATTAGTATAACACAAACTACACAAACAGAATATGATTGTGCTACTTATACTAAATGATATCATGAAAAATGGTGAAATTGTAAAGTTAAATGAGATTGGACAGAAGATTGAAAAATTAAATGTGTACAAGAATCAGATTATGAATGACTTACAGCACCTTGTGGTCAAATGGAAGTTACAATAACTAAATATTTTGATTGAAATTGAGATTTAATTGGTACTGATAGAAATGAAGGGGATTGTACATGATGTCCATGAGATAAGAAAAAACCTAAGTCAAAAGAAAATGATGTTATAATAAAATTAGTTCATGATAAATTTGAATGTATTTGATCTAGTTTTGCAAATAATTCTGATAAATGTTGATCAAAATTTAAGATTGATCTTTCATGATTAAAAGATCCATGACTTGTAGATATAGAATGACTTGCATGAATAGGTATTACTAATATTAAAAATGAAACAAAAGAGCCTGCAGATATTAAATCTGCATATGATCCAGATGATAATAGTGCACTTAATTTTAGTGATGTTATTGATACTCAAATACGAGGTAGTTCTACCAATTTTGGGTTTAGAATATCAGATATTAAAGCTATATCACCATTTAAAACAACTAATTGAAAAATATCTTTTGATATTGAGAATGTTGATGTACCTTGAAAAACTAATGTAACATTAGATAATATAAATTATTCTTTTAATAAACCATTTACTGGTAGTTTGTCAATAGATCCAAATTGAATTAGAGTTTGACAAGCTCAAGAATTAACTTTACATTATGCAACATGAACAGATATTTTAGATTTTGGAGATGATGAAGAAATAGAATATTTTGGTAATACATTAAAAGTTAATTGAACTTGATATGCATTAGTTACTACTTGATTTGATTCAAGAGATACTGATCTTGAAATGGTTGTTAATTATGACTGATGAAATATAGATTGAGATCCACGATTAACTACAGATCCTTATATATTTTATACTGTAGATTGAAAAGATGTTAGATATCGTTTATCTGATGGTAATGAACCAAATGATCGTAGAGTTACTTATATACCTACAAATACAAGTTATTTGAATATAAAAATTATATGACAATCTCAAACAGTATGAAGACAAGATGTAACTGGTCAAGCACAGAATTTTTCTTCTATGTCTACTTCTAATTTTAGAAATTCTTTTAGAAGAAAAGTTTTGGAATATACTAGATGATGGGAATATGATGATAATAAAGATTGAGTTTTATATCTTGATTGAGAAGGTGATACAATAGAATATTCTAGTATATCTGATACTTTTGAGACACTTATTATTCGTAATTGAAATCTTCTTATAGATGAAGATATTAATCATATGAAATGAATTGTTGTTATTAGAGATGATGTGAGAGAAGATACTTTATGAAATATATTTGTTAATCAAGATGTTCAAGAAATTAATGCATATATTTATTGAGATTGATGATTAATTAGTTTTGATAAGGATGAAAATGATTCATATAATAATTATTCTGATTCTTTTAAAAGACGTGAGAATTTAGAAAATCAATTAGTTTTGGAATGAAGGTTGTATACTAGGAATACAGTATGATGAGCAATTTGAGCTTGAAAATATATGTTGCCAGGTGCTAAAGAAACTACAGATTATCATAGAGCTTTGATGTATGATTTAAATCAATTTAGATCTTGAAGATGATCTAGTCCAGTAGATTCTAATTATACTGAGGCATTTATTATAAAATATCATACTTGACAATCTCCAAAATTATTTGAATAAATCGTTTTTTTTAGATTAGAAATAATTAATTATAATTATAATAGAAATTGTCTGTTACTAAAATCAAGAAATTTAAGTAATTATATTTTACTTAATTTCTTGATTTTTTCATAAATTTATATTTGTAGAATAAAATTTCTAAATCCTTGATTTATACAAGGATTTGTGAGAGAATAAAAATAGATTTATGTACTACATAATATTTTATAATCTTATTTTGAATAATTTATTTTCTATATTTTTTTGATTTTATATATATTATTATCATTAATTTGTTTTATTCAATCAATTTGTTTCAATAAATTTTTGATAGTATTTTAAATATTCTATTTATAGATATCAATATAATTTCATTTATATATTTTTTTGTATCTTTATCTATAAAAAATTTAACAAGATAATTAGTAAACATAAGTTTTTTAACTATATTTGCGAGTACTTTTTTTTAATAAACATATTATGATTCTTAGCACTTAAAATAATAAAAGATAAAAAATATATTATTTCAAGAGAAAATACAATAATAATCGCCACTACAAAATAAAATATTTTTTGTTTACAAAGATGAGATAATAGATAATATTATGTTTTGAAGAGTTAATATTTAGAAGTTTATAAATATTCTAAATTATTAATTAATATTTTATTTGATTTGTCAATATATAAATACATAAAAATATAAATATATGATAACTATACTTAATCATAAAAAAACATAAAATCGTTGAATTTTTACTTAAAATAAGTATA
>NZ_JAEDAM010000028.1 GCF_018420025.1 Candidatus Vampirococcus lugosii
TAAAATGTATTTATTTTTTCTTTTTAGCTTTGGAAACTAATGGTCTTCCTCCATCTCATTTTGTATAAAAAGATCTAATAATTTTTTTTGAGTCTTCAGAATTAACAGTTATGAAACTAAAATCATTAAGAACTTTTAAATCATCAATATTTTTAGAATCTACTCAAGATCATTCACAAATATAATCTATAATTTCTTTTGGAGACTTACCAGTACTTTTTCACATTGCTACAAATAATCTTGCTTGTCAATCGTCATCAAATGATTTACTATTTATAACTTTAGGTTCAGATATATCTTGATATTTTCTTTCTGCAAATTTGTCTTTCATTAATAATCTAATTAATGAAGAAACGACAATTTCAGATTTATCCAATTTTAAAAGTTCTTTTGCCAAATCAATATTTTCTTCAAATTTATTTTTATCAATAATATTTCAAATTCATTCTATAAGTTTTTCCCTTTGTCTATCCATTATATAACTAATATCTGGTATATCTTCTTTTATTATTTTAGAATTAGTTTTTCTCATAATATTGTTTATTTTGTATCTATCTTGTGGAGTTACAAATGTAATTGCAATTCAATCTTTTCAAGCTCTTCATGTTCTTCATATTCTGTGTGTATAATCTTCTGTATTTTCTGGTATAGAATAATTAATTACATGACTTAAATTATTTACATCAAGACCTCTAGCAGCTACATCAGTTGCTATAAGTATTTTAGTATATCATTTTTTAAAATTTAATATAACTTTTTCTCTTTGATTTTGTGATATATCTCAATGAATAGAATCAGCATTATATCATTTTTGTTTTAAACTTCTATTAAGTTCATCAACATCAATTTTGGTTCTACAAAAAACTATTCCATAAAAATCTACCTCAATATCCAATATTCTATACAAAAGTTCAGATTTATCTCTAGGTTTAACTAAATAATATTTTTGTTCTACAGTATCACTCGTAAGTGTTTTAGATTTAACTTTAATAGTTTCAAATTCTTGCATATAATTTGTTGCAATTTTCATAATAGCTTTGGGCATTGTTGCAGAAAATAATATAGTTCTTTTTTCAGTAGGAGTATTTTTTAATATTTCTTCAATATCATCTATAAATCACATATTTAACATTTCATCAGCTTCATCAAGCACAAAATATTCAATTTTGGAAAAATCAATAGCTTTATTTTTAAGATGATCAATAATTCTTCATGGAGTACCAACTAATATATCAATTCAAGATTTAATTTTTCTTTTTTCTTTTATGTATGATTGTCATCAATATATAGTAAATACACTTATATCTCTTTTTCAAACAAAAGAATTTATTTCATTTCATACTTGTATAGCTAATTCTCTAGATGGACATAATACCACAGCTTTTATATGTTTTCATTTTTTGTTTTTTAATAAATTCTCAACTATAGGAATACCAAATGCAGCAGTTTTACCACTTCAAGTTTGGCTTTGACCAATTAAATCTTTTTCATTTTTAATCAATATTGGCCAAGTTTCTTCTTGTATAGGAGATGGTTTACTAAATCATTTTTGTTCTAATATTTGTATTGTTCATTTACTTAATCCATATTCTTCAAATATATTCATATTAATTTTGATTATGTTAATTTTGTTAAATAAAAAATAGTAACTATATTTTTTTTTCAAAAAGAAAAAATATTACCAAAAACATTTGCATTATAATCTTTTATTTATTAATTTCAATAGAGAATTACAGACATTATGTAACAAAAACATTAAAATATAAACAAAAAACAGAGATATCAGTAATATTATACTGACAAATTTAAAATTGCCAACACACAATTATTAAAAAATCTCTTGTATTTTAAATATTTAATAATTACTAACTATTAATTAGTTTACTTAATTAAATTAATAAAATATGGAAGAAGAAAAAAATACAAATAATTGAACAGATAGCGAAAATATTAAACTTTGATGAATTTTATTTTTTGTATGAAATATATTTTGATTATGGTGAATAATTTTGGCAGTAGTATATTACATAACGAAACAAAAAGAGTTATCAAAAAAAGATGTAGAAGCTTTTTATGGAATGTTTAATTTTTTCATATCTTATTTAATATATTCAATTATATGAATAATATTAATATTTGTTATGGTATGATTATTTATATTAATAATAATATTCATTCTTTGATTTATTTTTTCAATTATATGATTAATAAAACACTTAAAATGAGAATCATACCACTACCCTTTGAGTATAAGATTTCTTAAAGTTTAAATTTATCTTATCTAAACACTATATTTATTCTAAACACTATATTTATAACTTTAATACACTTAAATTTATTAAAGAACCTTTATGTTAAATTAACAAACTTATCCAGAACTAATCAAGATTTATTACCATTTTTTATTTTATCAGTAAATAATATTCAGTTTAAGTGATCAACTTCATGTTGAACTATTCTAGCATCTATACCTGCAAATTGTTTTTTTATCAATTTTCATTTTGGATTATAAAAAGAAACATTAATTTTGTCACTTCTAGTAACTATTCATTCTATTCAAGGAAGAGATAAACATCATTCTATATCATCATTTTTTGAACTTGAAAACTTTGTAATTATTGGATTAATTAATATTAAATCTTCAATAAAAGTTCGTTTATCTCATCTTATATTCCATCTAGAAATAGCGACTACTCTTGTATTCAATCAAATTTGAGGAGCTGATAAACCTACTCAATCATATATAAACATAAGTTTTTTTAATTCTGAACAAAATTTTGTTAATTCTTTATCAAAAGTTTCAACTTCATCAGATTTATTTCTAAGTATAGTATTATTTTTTCCTTTTTGTAGAGGATATTTTTTTATTAAAAAATTATTATTCATACTTCAATATCAAATTAATATTATAAATATATATATTTTTATATCAAAAAGTATATATCATTTTTTTAAATCATTTATAATACATTATTAATTCATTATCATAAGATTATTTTAATATATATTATTAATATAATATATTAAGAATTTTAAAAAAAACTTATTATTTAATTTTTAGACATTTACCAAACATTTTACCCATATAATAAAAAATGGGTCAGCAGGGATTCGAACCCTGGACCACCGGCTTAAAAGGCCGTTGCTCTACCAACTGAGCTACTGACCCACAATATCCAATAACTAATTGGATAATATGTATTATAATCATTTTAATAAAAAAATCAAGATATTTTTCATTATTTTTTATATTTTTCACATTGCTGAAAGTTTTTTATAACAAGAAGAACATATTTTTATTTTTACAACAAAACCATCAGCTAATCTTATTTTTTTATTAAATAAATTAACTTTAAATTTTCTTTTAGTAGCTCTATTTGAATGAGATCTATTATTTCCCACAGCAGTTCATTTTCAACATACTTCACATATTCTAGCCATATTATAAAAAATTTAATTTATAAATAATATATTTTTTTAATATTTAATTTTGAATTTCTTCTTCACTTTCATCAAGTTCTTCTTCATCTTTTTCATCTTCTATTTCAACAACCGCAACAATTGGTAAATCAAATGAATCTTTTATACTAATTTTATTATCTATCAACAAATCTTTAACAAAGATTCAATCTCATATAGATTCCATTTTTGATAAATCAACTGATATATTTTGAGGAAGATCATTTGGAAGACCTTCTACTAATACTGAATCTTTCACTAACTCAATTTTTCATAATCATTGTTTTTCAACAGGTGCTTCTCAAACCAAAACAATAGACACTTCAGCTTCTGTTTTTTCATCAGCTTTTACTGCATGAAAATCTACATGCAAAACTGAATTTTTAACAGGATCAACTTGGATATCATAAATAAGAACTAATTCATTAATTCAATCTCAAACTAAATTAATAGGCATAGAATAACCTTTTTCTTCATAAATTTTAATAAATGGGAGTCTATCAAAAAATATAGAAACAGATTCAGATAAATGTTTACCATAAACTATTCAAGGTATTTTATCTTTTTTTCTATAAGATGAAAGAGATTTTCAAAAAACATTTCTATTGGATACTTCTAAATTCATCGAACAAAAAATTTAATTTATAAAATTATTTAAAATTATTTTTCCAAAAGATTTACTCATTTATTTGATGGAGAAATAGATTTAAGTTTAGCTTGTTTTCATATTTTATTTCTCAAATAATACAATTTAGATCTTCTTACTTTATATTGATCCAAAACTACTACTTTTTGAAATCAAGTATAAGATAGAGGATAAATTTTTTCTATAGTATTTCAAGTTGACTTTCATCTTATAGTAAAAGTTCAATCATGAAGTCACTTTCTTTTTACCTTCAAAATAACTCATTTAAATTTCCATATTCTTTTATTTGTACCCTCTCAAATTTGCTCACTCAACTCAATATATTGACCTGGTTTAAGATTCAAATTAGAATATCAACTCTCTTCACTTATTTTTTTTAATCTATCAAAATTCATATATAACTAATTTAAATTAATAAATATTTAAACTATTTCCTCATAATTTGAGCTTTCCATTTTTTCTGTTGCTCAATTTGTCTTCTAATCTGCATTATAACAACTTTTTCAACTCTACATAATGCCTTATTCATTTTTTTTCTTCAATTTGTTCTTAATCTACTCATTTTAATACTTTTATTTTACTAGAATAAATCTTTTAAATTTCTTTTTTCAGCAACACCTTTAACATAATCCATTGAAATTCAATACTTATTTAATTTATTGATAGATCTTTTTTTTGCATCTACAATCCACTTAGTTTCTCATTCATTTTTTTCTCTTTTCAATAAATTAATATAAGAATCAACAGATTTTGAATACTTACTTCATGATTTAGATCTTTGTCTATTTAAATTTTGCAAAACATGATTATACCTACCTCTCTTACAATTTCACATAACTATTAAATAAATTAATTTACTAAAAATAAACTACTTAACATATTTTGCTAAATATGCATAAGCTTTATTAGCATCTGCCATTTTATGTGTATCCTCTTTTTTCTTAACTGCTGAACCTTGATTAGAATAAGCTGCCAACAATTCTTCAGCCAGAGATTTATACATAGGAACTCATTTTTTAGCCCTAGAATAACTAAGTAACCATTTTGTAGAATAAAAAAACTTTTTTGAAGTTTTAACTTCAAGTGGAACTTGATAAACAGCTCATCAAATTCTTTTTGACTTTATCATAACATTTGGAGATGCATTTTCTATAGCTACTTCCCAAACGGCATATGGATTCATATGTCAATTCTTCTTTATTTCATCTAATGCATCATAAAAAATCTTTCTAGCAACCGTCTTTTTTCAATCCTTCATAATATGATTTATAAACTTTTCAATTTTTGGATTAGTAGAAGGTATAGAAAATGGTGCACTTTTTTTAAATTTTGTAGACATAAGTTTAAAAATAAATTACTAAATAAATCTAATTTAATTTTTAGGTCTTTTTGCTCAATATTTAGACCTTGATGTTTTCCTATTTTCAACTCAAGATAAGTCATAAGCTCATCTAACTATATGATATTTAACTCAAGGCAAATCTTTTACTCTACCTCATCTAACTAAAACTACACTATGTTCTTGTAAAGAATGCTTTTCTCAAGGTATATAAGCTATAACTTCTTGACCATTTGACAATCTAACTTTAGCTATTTTTCTTTGTGCTGAATTAGGTTTTTTAGGAGATGCAACAGTAACCTTCACACATACTCCTCTCTTAAATGGAGAAGAATAAAAAGTTTTTTTTGTTCAAACAACAGTATTTATACCATACTGAAAAGCAGGAGCTTTTGAAACATTTTTCTTACTTTTTCTTCATTTTCTAATAAGCTGATTCATAGTAGGCATAATGAAAATATTTATTTATATTATAAAATACTCAATATCTAAACATATATAATTTAAATATACTATTTTTTGAGTAACAATTTACACTATAAATAATTTTAATAAAATTTCAAGACCAATTTAATGTTTTTTTAAAAAATTAGTATATATATCAATTTTTTAAAAAAACTTAAAATTAATTTAATTTTTTATATAATTTATTAGTTGATTTGTATGGTATTTTTTTTATATATAATTCATTCTTACAATAAAAAAATTGTAAGTTTAATATTTTTAATTAATTAAATATATAATAATTATGACTTGAATAAATCTTATAGAAGTTACAGATTCAGATTTTGAAGAAAAAGTATTAAAAAGTGAAGTTCCAGTAATAGTTGATTTTTGGGCTCCATGGTGTTGACCTTGTAAACAATTTGCTCCAGCTTTTGAAAATCTTTCATTGGAATATGCATGACAAGTTATATTCGCAAAAGTTAATGTTGATGAAAATCAAAAATATGCTTGAGAATTTGGTATTATGAGTATCCCTACTATTATAGTTTTCAAGGATGGAAACATATTTCAAAATCCTATAATAGGTGCAAATTTAGATTGAATAAGATCTCTACTTGATAATTTAAAATAAATTAGTATATACAATTATATAATAAATAGTATATTAAAAAAGTAATTTTTATATACTATTTTTTGTCTTAAATTTATGTTTTTAGATTATTTTTATACTTAATAAATAAGAAAATATATGAAAAATATATTATATAATTCATTATCTAAACTTGATATAATATCTTGGACTGCTGTTATTTTGTTTTTTACTTTATCTTCATTATTTTTATGATGAAATATTTTATATTCTTTTTGATGAGCTATTTTAATTATTGTTCTTATGTTTTTTGTATGATTTAGTATAGAACTTATGCTTGAAATTTTGAAAGATAAAAAATGAATATGAAAAATAAGTTGATTTATTACTAATTGACCTGAAGCTTTGGTAGTATTAATTTGATTAATAAGTTGAGATATTTTATTTGCATCTAGTACACCACTATGATCAAATATTATGAATCCATTATTATTAATTTTGGCTATTATTTTGTTTTGGAAAATTATAAATTTTAAAAAATTTTGATATAAATTATTTTTTACTATTTGATTTTTAATATTGGCATTACTTGCAATATCTTTTTTTGTAATCCCAGAAAATTATTATATTTATTGGGCAATAATATGACTTGTTTTTAGTATATATTTTTTTAGCAAAAAATATGATAATCAAGATATACAACAAAAAGAAGATGAAGAAACTTGAAATAAAATATCAAATATATATTTAGTATTAGCTTTTATTGTATTATTAATTAGTTGATATTATTTATGACCTGTATTGGAATTTACTTCCGAAGTATCTGCTGTTAGTAAATGAATTATTTGATTTTTTGTTCTTTCATTTCTTACTAGTTGGCCAGAGTTTAAATCTATAATTTCATTATTAAAAAGACAAAAAATTCTTGCATCATTTGAAAATATACTTGTATCAAGTATTACAAATATATGGCTTGCTATTATATGAATTGTTGTTTGAATAATTATTTGAATAATTTAATAAAAAAACAAAAAATTCTTGATTTAATCAAGGTTTTTTTTATATAAAGTATAATTATTTTTTACAAAATATATTATTTAATTAATAAATATTACAATTTATAATGATAAATAATGATATAGAAGAATTAACACAAAAATTTCTTAATTGCGATTATATAGAAAATACATTTGATTATTATCAAAATTTGATAGAAGTTTTAATTTATCACAATAATCTTTATTATATTTACAATACTCCTAGTATTTCTGATTATCAATATGATTTACTTTTTGATTTATTAAAAAAAATTGAAAAAGAAAATCAAGATATTATTTCTCCAAATAGTCCTACACAAAGATTAGTAGGTCAAATACAAAATTCTTACAAAACATATAATCATGATTTTCCTATGCTTAGTTTGGAAAATGCTTATGACACAAAAGATTTATTTGAAAAAGATAAGTTTATAAAAAAAAGGTTAAATACTGAATTTAATTATAGTTTGGAACCAAAATTTGACGGAAGTAGTGTAGAATTAATATACAAAAATTGAGTATTTGAAAAAGCTATAACTAGATGAGATTGATTTGTATGAGAAGATATTACTGAAAACATAAAAGTTATAGAAACTGTTCCATTATATTTAAAAAATGCTAAAAATATTTCTTATATAATATTAAGATGAGAAATAGTAATGCCAAAATCTTCTTTCAATAAATTAAATAAAAAAAGAGAAAAAGAATGAAAATCACTTTTTGCAAATCCTAGAAATGCTGCTACTTGAACTTTGAGACAACTTGATCCACAAGTTGTAGCAGATAGAAAACTTGTATGTTTTATTTATGAACTTACTTATATTTCTTCAGAAATTATTTTTGATAAAATTAAAACACAAAAAGATATTTTCATTTTTTTAAAAAATTTATGATTTACAGTTTATGATTGGTTAAAAATTACTGATAATATTCAAGATTTAGTTAATATTTGTCAAGATATTAAAACTAAAAATTATTTTGAAAATCAAAATATAGAATTTGATGGTATTGTAATAAAAGTAAATCAAATAAATTTTCGCAAAAAATTATGAGAAACTAATCATCATCCTAGATGGGCAATAGCTTATAAATTTCCAGCAAAACAAATTGTTACTAAAATTTTGGATGTAGAATTAAATGTTTCTCGTAGTGCAAGTATTAATCCTGTTGCGATTTTGCAAACAGTAAATTTATCGGGAGTTAATATTTCCAGAGTAAGTTTACATAATTGGGATTTTATTTCTCAAAAAGATATAAAAATATGAGATAATGTTTGGATACAAAGAAGTTGAGAAGTAATTCCATACATTGTATGAGTAATTAAAGAAAAAAGAGATTGAAATGAAAAAGAAATTTTAGCACCAAATTTATGTCCTATTTGTGATAGTAAAATTATCAAAGTTGATACTGATGTTAATTATTATTGTAGTAATATTAATTGTCCTTCTGTTATCAAAGAAAAAATAGTGCATTTTGTTAGCAAAAATTGTTTAGATATAGATGGTATATGAGAAAAATTGATTTATATGTTAGTTGATAATTGATTTATAAAACATTATGCAGATTTATATTATCTTAAAGATAAAATAAATTACTTGAAATCTTTACCACTTCTATGAGAAAAAAGAATTAATGATATTTTGGAAAAAATAGAAAATAGTAAAAAAACTTTTTTACGAAGATTTATAAATTGATTATGAATAAAATTTGTTGGTAAAAAAACTTCAAAAATATTAGAAAATAGTATTTATGAAGATTTAAAATATAACAATATTGATATTTCAAAATTTAATCATCAAAAATTAATAAAATATCTTACTGATCAAACTTTTTTATCTAATATTCATTGAATAGGTGATAAAATAATTTTTAGTCTAAAACAAACTTTTGAAAATCAAGAAAATTTACAAATTTTGTATGAATTAGAAAAAGTTTGAGTTGTTTTAAATAATTTTTATAATCAAAAATCAATTTTGGATTCCAAATTATCTTGAATTAAATTTTGTATTACTTGAAGTTTTGATATAAAAAGAGATGAAATAATAAAAATCTTGGAAAATAACGGAGCTGAATTTTTGTCTCAAGTAAGTTCCAAATTAGATTTTTTGATTGTATGAAAATGATGATGATCAAAATTACAAAAAGCTAAAAAAGAATGAATAAAAACAATTTCATTGGATGATTTGTATACTAAATACAATTTATAACAAATGTTTTTTAATTTAATTTAGATAGAAAAATTTTTTCTAATTCTCACATATTTATAACAAAACCATCAGGCATATAATTTGGTAAATCTAAATAATTCATACTCCAAGAATTTTTGGAAATACTATTTTCTCTAAAATAGTTTAAATTTAATAAGACATAATCTTTCAAAATTTCTTGAAATAAAAAATGTTTTTGTGATTTATTTAGATTTATTTTTTTATTCAAATTGTGTTTTATATAAATTTTTTCCAATAAATTATATATATAAACTCATTTAGATATTTTTTCTTCTTTTCATTGAAAATAAAATATATCTTTTTTTTCTTCAAATATTTCTTCTGAAACAGAATGTTTTTTTTCATCAGAATTCAATTTTTCACATACACTAGATTTATCTGTTTCAATATCTTGAGTATCTTGAATATTTTCAGAATGATTTATATTATTATATTCATAATAAGTTTTATTATATAAATAATTATGTCAAACTTTATCAAAAAGATCCGTTTCTTTATCAGGCATTCAACTTATAGAATCTGCTTTATTTGAAACTCATCATAAAACATCAGCAGTATTTACTGCAGTCATTAAATTTATAAATTCATTAAACTTTTCATATCAAGATTTGTATGCATCAAAATTTGTCAAAAAAAATGAACCTCATAAAAATGCAAAAAAAGAAAATGAAGCCAAAATATTAAAACCTATATCAAAATTTACTTTGTAAACAGTTTTGGAATGTATATCCTTTACTATTTTGTATATAAATCAAAAAATCAATAACAAAAAAGAAATAAAAACTCATAAAGGTAAAAATATTGAAAAAATTAATAAAAATATTGGAAAAGTTATAAACCAAAATCACCAAATTTTTAATAGATCAAAAGTTTTTCATCTTTTGAAAGTTTCTAACTTATTAAAAAATTCAAAAAAATAAATATATTGATTATAATTTTGTGCTACTAAAAAAAGCATAAAAAATTTTATTTTTTTCCAAGTAATATTATCTACTTCAATTTTCAATTCTTTGACCAAAAAAGATATAAAAAAAGGTTCCCAAATATATTTGAATGAATAATTATTATATTTTATCAAAAAAGATTTTATATAATGAATAACATTATTATCTTTAATAAGATTTACTTCACTATTATAATCTTTTAGTTCAAAAGAAATTTTGTTAAAATCTTTTATATTTCCAAAAAATTTATCTGCAAAATATCAATAAAAAATATTATTTGGTATTTCTTTATCTTTATATATTGTAGAAATAATTTTACTTTTATTTTTATTTTCCAAATCTAAATTTCCCAAGGATTCAAAAAAATATTCAAAATTAGAACTTATCATTTCTTTATTTTGAAATATATTTTTTCGTAAAACAAAAGAATTCTTTGAACTTAAAATATGTTCAAAAGTATCCTTATCACATATATGATCTGAATAATTTTTATTCATTTTTTATTTTTATTTTTAATACTATTTAAAATTAATATATTATATATATTTATTGACATAAAGTCAAAAAATATAGCATATTTTATAAAAAATAAAAATATAATATCTAAACAATCCCCAAAAATTAATTATATTTACTATAAATAAACACTAATTTTATATTGACAAAAAATAATTCTAATTTTATTGACAAATAAACAATAAATATTATAATTGATTTGTTTAATATTTTATATATTAAAACATAATAATGAAAAAATTATTAATTATATTATTAAGTATATTATTTATTCATTGAATATGAAATGCTTTATTTTATATAAAATTACCTTTTAGTAATCCTTTTAGAGATCGTTTGCATCAAGTTCATTTTACTCAAGATAATGAATTTATGTGATATGTTTTGTTGCTTAATTATGAAGCAATTAATAATACTAAAAAAATAAAATTAGGAACAAAAGATAGAGATTGCAATAAACAATTAAGATGATTTTATTTTAATCCTATGAGATGAAATAATGTATATCCTATAGATGAAAAAACATTTAATGCTTGGAAAAATATTAATAACACTAATAATAATGTTTTTATAAATTATTTTACTTGATGATTATATACTGAATGTAATGAAAATCCACATAGTATACATTGACAAATAAAATATAAATATAAAGATATTAGTGAAGATAACTATTTTACTTTGACTGCTGGATTTGGAAAATATTCAAATATATATGATATAAATTTAACAGAATTTCAACATAATTTTCAAGTAGAAAATCATACTAACTGAAATTTGCCTATATGATTAATTTATGATAGTACTTATTGAGCTTGATTTGTATGATGAAAGGTAGATGGTGATATAGAAGAATTTATAACTTATGATTTTACAGGTAATAAAAGTATAAATAGTGAAATATCTTCTTTTACTTGAGGTAATATAACATTTACTTGATTACCTACTATTATTAGAAATAATAGTTCAATATCTCAAACTAGATTGGAAAATATTTTGTGAATCTCTTGAATTTTTTCAAGATGAATTCAATATGATGATGATTTAGATTGAATTGAAGAGCAAGCAGTTACAAATTTATCTACTACACAAACTTATCAAGTATGAGATAAATGATTATGAATTTGAGATG
>NZ_JAEDAM010000003.1 GCF_018420025.1 Candidatus Vampirococcus lugosii
AAAAGTATATAGTTATAGATGGTTAATAGAAGAAACATATAAATATTTAAAACAAGAATATAATTTAGAGAAAATACATTTAAGAAGTGAAGTTGAAAGACTAAATAATTATTATATGTATGTCTGGTTAGAAGTAGTTGAATATATATTACATAATTGAAAATTTTTCCGAAATAGAAATCAAAGAAATTACCTACAGAATCAATAAAATTAACTTTTTTCTTTAATTTAGGTGCAGAAGATTAATTAATTTTCTCTTGAAAAATTAAATAAAATCATTATATATAAAAAATCATTTAATGAGATGAATTAATATTTTGTTGGATTATATTATTTTGGGGTATGGCCAAGCTGGTAAGGCAACGGGCTTTGAACCCGTAATTCCTAGGTTCGAGTCCTAGTACCCCAGTTTTTGTTTTTTATGCGGGATGGAGAAGTGGTATCTCGTCGGGCTCATAACCCGAAGGTCGTTGGTTCGAGTCCAACTCCCGCAAATTATAATATATTTGATAATTATTTAAGATGAGTTCGGGAGTAGCTTAGTTGGTAGAGCGCCTGACTCTGAATCAGGAGATCGTAGGTTCAAGTCCTATCTCCCGAGAAAAATTAGATATATATGCCGAGGTGGTGGAATTGGCAGACACGCTTGGCTTAGAACCAAGTGCCTTACGGTGTGCGGGTTCAAGTCCCGCCCTCGGTAGGTTATAAATATTGAAAAATCTCTTGATTTTCTAAAAAAAATCATTATATATATATCACAATATTTTCCAAGGTAGCTCAGTTGGTAGAGCAAGTGGCTGTTAACCACTGGGTCGTGGGTTCGAGTCCCACCCTTGGAGTATTGGTTTATTAATTTAGATTTTAAGATTATTGTTTGTAAAATATGGCAATTACAAAATCAGCTAAAAAAGCTGTTAAAAGGAGTGAAAAAATGAGGGCTAGAAATTTAGTTTTTAAGTTGGAGATGAAGTCTTCTATAAAAAAATTAAAAAAAGCAGTTTCTGAATCTTCTTGAGAATTTGATTTACTTTTGAAAAAGGCATATTCAAGTATTGATAGAGCAGCTAGAAGGAATATTATTCATAAAAATAATGCTAGTAGAAAAAAATCTAATTTGTCTAAGTTAGTAAATAAATCTATATAAAATTTTTTATTAATAGTTTTATTTGCCAGCTTAGCTCAGTGGTAGAGCAACCGCCTTGTAAGCGGTAGGTCGTGGGTTCAAGTCCCACAGCTGGCTTTGTTTTGGGGGCGTAGTTCAGTTGGCTAGAACGTCTGCCTGTCACGCAGAAGGTCGCGAGTTCGAGTCTCGTCGCTCCCGCCATTTGGTCCTATCGTCTAGTGGTTAGGATATCGGGTTTTCATCCCGAAGACCGGGGTTCGATTCCCCGTAGGACTGCCATTTTTAATAGGGTGATTAGCTCAGTTGGCGAGAGCACTTGCCTTACAAGCAAGGGGTCATAGGTTCGAGTCCTATATCACCCACCACTTATAAAATATATTTATTGTTTTTTTTAAAGTTAATTATTCTCTTTTGTAATATTGTTTTGTTAATGTTTTATTTTTGATTTTGTATATAGTTGTTGATTTCTTGTTTAATTTTTTGATAAACTATTGTAAATTTTTTTCTTTTGTTATTTTTTTTTGAGTAGGCTATTATTTTTTATTTAGTTTTTAAAATGTATTATATTTTGATAAATTGAAATAAAAAATGTATTAGTCTATTTTTGTTATTTTGTTATTTAATAAATTTAATGGGTAAAATTGTAAAATAAATTTTATAGAAAATAAATTTAATTTTCATAATATAAATAATACTGATAAAAAAGCTTATTTAATAAAAATTGCTATTATGAAAAAATATAGTTTGATACTAAATAGTGTTATTTTATCTTTGAATTTATATAATAAATTATTTATTTATTTTTAATAAAAAATATGTTTAGTAGGGAAAAAATAATAAATTGTTTAAAAAATAATTGGAAAAAAATATTATTGTTTATTTTGTTAATTATTTTTTGATTTTGTTTTCATGTTTTTGTACTTATTGCTGGTAGTATAGTTTATTTTACTTATTTTTCAGCTTTTCTTTTTTTAATTTTTTCTTTTTCTATTTTTAAAAAATTTTATAAAACTTTATTTTACTTTATTTTATTTTTAGTTATATCCCAAATATTAATTTTATTAATTTCATTTCCAAAATGTAGTTATAATTTTAAATATCCAATGTATTCTTGTAAATGTTTAGGTGTCAAAAAACAAGAACTTTTTGGAACACAGTGTATTTGAAAAATAAAAGAATGTTATGATTATTTAAAAAATTCAAATATTTGAAAAGAAGAATCTTTAGAATTATCTTATGAAGATAAATATCATTCAGAATTTAAAGTTTCTTGTGATAATTTTCCAGATAAATTAATGAAATAAGTTAGATAATAAAATTTGAAAAATTAATTATTAATTTGTTTAATTAATTAAAATTTAATGACAAGAGAAAAATTTTAAATTGAATATGTAAATAATATTGATAAAAGACTTGAATTATATTAATTAATTATTAATATATAGACATATTAATTTGTGTAATTTATAAATTAATATATATTTATATAATAATTAATTATAATTATGAAGAAAATAATTTTGTTTTTTATGTGAATATCTTTTTTGTTTTCGATATCTTATTGAAATAACGAATATTATAATAGATTAAATTCTTGAGAGAAATTAGTTGTTGATATATATATATCTGAATGATATAATAATGTTTATAGAAATTCTGCTAGACGAAATAATAAAGGTTATATTATACATAATTATAAGCGTTATGAAATTTCTTATGATCAATATAAAGATCAGATTATACAAAATCTAAATGATGCAATATCTGATGATAATAGTGATTTTGAAAATTCAATTTATTTGTGAATTCTTAACAGATTATGATCTGGTGAATATTTTTCTGAAGATACAGAAGAAAGATGAACATATAATAATGATGATATAGGTTTAGATTATTCTTGTATATTTCCAACATGAGAGAATAATAGACCAGAATGAGAATGAGTAGAATATTGTAAAGATTGATGTAAACCAGTACCTGATGCTGTACAGCCATCCCCTAAACCAAAATATCCATATTGGAGATATGTGGATTGAAATTTAGATACTGAATGTACATGGTCATGCAAAGAATGATATTCAAAAAAATGATATTGATGTGTATCAGGTGTTGAATATGAATTGTCAAATAATGTATTATCACCTGATGCTAGAGTAGATATTAGAGTTGCTTGACTTAAAGAAGATAATGCTTTAGTATGTCGGTCTGTGCATCAACATCCTAATGTACCTGATGCAGTGAATCCTACTAAATGTGATAATCCACCAACTAATTATGTAAAAGTTTCTGAACATAAAGAATGAGCTTGATGAATATGATCTTGGGTTTATAAAGATTCAGAACGAAGAGCAACAATACATTATGATAAAATGATTTATGATGAATGAATTCAAGTTCAATCACATATGTATAATGAATCTACTTGACAAAAAGGTTCTAGTTGAATTATACATTCTTTATGAAATGACTCAAGTTTAGATCATAATGATGATGCAAGAACTTGAAATGAAGATAAATATGGTTGTAGGTGACTTACACCAGTTGGTGAAAAAGTTATAAAATGTTGATATGGTGGTTGTAGTGATGATCTTATTGATGAAGATCTTCATGGTTGACATATTTGGGCATATTTACCTTCAAATACAGGAAATCCTAATGAACTTTGATCATGTAAATGGGCATGTAAAGATTGATATAAACCGGATTGAAATAGATGTATTCCTTTTGAGGAACGAAAAAAATTATGAGGTAGTGGTGTTCAAATATCAAGTGATACATTGACACCAGATTCAAATGTAAATGTTGTTATTCATTGACTTAGACCAAATAATTGATGGATATGTCAGTCTGTACATGCACATCCTAATGTGCCTGATGCAGTAGATCCTACTAGATGTGATAATCCTCCGACTAATTATAAAAAAGTTTCAGAATTAGTAAATAATTCCAATTGGAGATATGATGGTCTTATGTATAAAACAGAATTGAAGTATAATCCTAATGTTCATGCTGAATGAATTAAATTACAATATGCTGCATATACTGAAGGTGTTTGAGGTATTCGTTGAAGTGCTCGTTATAGTAAAATTATTAAAGTATCAGAACAGACATCTCAGCCTCAACCAAATAATAATTGATGAGATATTAATATTAAATTATCAAGTAATGAATTAAAACCAAATTCAAATGTAAATCTTGAAATTAATTGAATTGAAAAATCTAGTTCATGGATATGTCAGTCTGTACATGCACACCCTAATGTGCCTGATGCAATAGATCCAGGTCGTTGTAGTAATCCTCCAACTAATTATAAAAAAGTTTCAGAATTAAAAGGTTCTTGGGTATACCAAAATTGATCTTTGAAAACAGAATTGAAGTATAATCCTAATGTTCATGCTGAATGAATTAAATTACAATATTCTATTTATGACGAAAATACTTGAAAAAAAGGTTCTAGTCAAGTTATTAATGTTAAATAACTTTTATTAATTATTTTTTATAAAAAACTTGGATTAAGTTATATATTATTTATATAATTATGACTTAATTTAAGTTTTTTATATTACAAATTATACTATTTTATATATGAATATAGTATAATTTTTTTCTAAAAAAAATATAGAAATATAATATATTTTTAATAGTACAAAACTATTGAAATATCTTTTAAATTTCTTATATATTAATTATAATAGTTTATTTATAAGAAATATTTTTTATGGATTTGAAAGAACTTAAAACATCATCTAGATATTTGAGTATATTAAATGCTAATTGAATTTATAATATCAAAGATTTTTTTTTATATCTTCCTAGAGATTATGAAGATAGAACAGAAATAAAAAAAGTTAGAGATCTTGTGATTGATAATACTACTCAAACAACAAAATGAGAACTAATTTCAAAAAATATGATAAATACTGCTAGATGAAAAAAATTAATAGAAATTATATTAGAAGATGAAATATGAAATAAAATTTTTGTAAATATTATGAATAATACTTATTATTTTCAAACTTTAGAAAAAGGTAAATTTTATGTTATAGTTGGTAAACCTAAATTTCAGAGATGAAAAATAATTTTTTGGAATCCTAAAATAATTAATTCAGAAAATATGAAAAACAATGAACAAACATGAAGAATATATCCAATATATTCCGAACTTATGTGAATTAAAGCATCTCGGTTTGCCAAAAAAATTTTGGAAAATATTGAAAAGCTAGATTATTTGTTTCCTGATCCACTTCCTCAAAGTATAATTAATTCTTATTGATTGTTAAATTTATGAGAAGCTATAAGAAATATTCATTTTCCTCAAAGTTTTGAAAAACTTACAAAAGCTCAATATAGAATATATTTTGATAAAGTATTAAAAATACAAATTGTATCTCAAATCTCAAAAATAAAACATAAAAAAGAAATTAAATCTAAATTAATTCCTAAATGGGAAGTTATAAAAAATTTTTTGAATACATTGCCTTTTGATTTAACAAATGCACAAAAAAAAGCTATAAAAATTTGTATAGAAGATATTTGTAGTTGAAAACCTATGTTGAGACTTTTGCAATGAGATGTTGGTAGTGGTAAAACTGTTGTTGCTATTGCTATTGCTTATTATATAAAAAATGTTTTGGGTAAACAAAGTGCAATTTTGGCTCCTACTGAAGTTTTGGCAAAACAACATTTTTTATGAATTAATAAGTTTTTACTACCTTTATGAATAAAAATTGATTTACTTACTTGATCTACATCACTGAAAGATAAGGAAAAAATAAAACAAAATTTATTTAATTCTAATACTGATATTGTTGTATGAACTACTGCTATTATTCAAGATACTGTTGATTTTTGTAATTTATGATTTGTAGTAATAGATGAACAACATAAATTTTGAGTAAAACAAAGATGATATTTAAAAAAATTTAATACTCCTCATATTTTGCAAATGACTGCAACTCCTATTCCAAGATCTCTTGCAATAGCTTTTTTTGGTGAATTTGATGTTAGTATTATTGATGAACTTCCAGCTGGTAGGAAAAAAATTCATACCAAAGTAATTACTGAAAATCAATTTAATAAATTGAAAGAATGGATCTTACAAAAAATTGATCAAGGTCAACAAGTATATATTATTACGCCATTGATAGAAGAAAGTGAAGCTATGGAAAATGTAGCTAATGTTATGCAAGAATATGAAAATACTAAAGATTTTTTTTCTTCAATATCTGATAAAGTTGATGTTTTACATGGTAAAATGTCGTCCAAAGATAAAGATTTAGTTATGAATAAATTTAAAAATAATAAAACAAAAATATTAGTAAGCACTACAGTAATAGAAGTTTGAGTTGATAGTCCTACAGCAACTATTATATTAATAAAAAATTCTGAAAGATTTGGACTCTCTCAACTTCATCAACTTCGTGGTAGAGTTGGAAGAAGTGATTTACAATCATATTGTTTTTTAATGACAACTTCAAAATCTCAAGATACTATACAAAGATTAAAAAATATGGAAAAATATTCTGATTGATTTAATTTATCACAAATAGATTTACAAACTCGTGGATGATGAGAAATATTATGAATTAAACAATCTTGACAAACTGATATTCCTATTAATATTTTGATGGATACAGAATTTTTGGAAAAAGTACAAAATGCTAGTATTGATATACTACAAACTTATCCTAAATTAGAAAATTTAAATTTACTTAAAAAAGAAATTTTGAAATCTGATCCTAATATTTTAAGTTAATTTTATTAAATTATATTGAAATTATTTATTTTTTTTATTATAATTAATTGTAATTAAATTTATAGTTTATTTAAATTAATTTAAATTGTCACATATATTTAAAATATTCGTATTGATTTATGATACTGTGATTGTTTATTTTATAAATTTATTTTATGTTTTTGCAATTTTTATATATCTAACAATAATTTTTTGATGAAAATAAATGATTTTTTTGAGGAAAATAAAAAAATTTCGCCTACACAAGAAGAAAAATTTGATATTTATCAAATGTTTATACAAAAGACTCAAAAAAGAACTATACTTGATAGAGTTCCATTTTATTCAAAAGTATTAATATATACTGTTTTCTTGTTTTTCTTATTTTTATGATTTTATACAAGTAATGAAGAAAAAAATAATAAAACTGGTATTATTGCAAGTACAAGTAAATGAACTTGAGACTATGTTTCAAGTCCTGTTTCAAAAAAAGAAAATATATCATATTCTGAAACTGAAAAATTTATAAATAAATATTATGATTTTAGGTTTTTTGAAAAAAATAAAGATATAGTAGATGAGCAAGATAATCTAAATACAGATACTGTTTTGGCATCAAAATGAAAGCAATTATTATCGGAAGAAAATTTATGACAATTTAAAAATATTGTTAATATATCTTTTCTCAAAGAAGATCTTGATAGTTTAGTAGTCTCATATATGAATTGAGATAAAGATAATTATCATAATTCTTATGAAAATGTTTTATGAAAAATAAATAATTTATATGAAATATTTGAAATGGAAAAATATTCATATTTATTAGAATTATCTTCTAGTTCCAATACTAAATCTATATCTAATTTACTTATGATTACAGATCAGTTAATATCTAGATTAAATAATGATTATATAATTACAAAAGAAGAATCTGAAATTTTTAATGTTTTTATAGCTTGGTTAGTTATTCTTAGAGAAAGTGATTTTTGAAAATTTAAATGAGAAAATTTTACTGTTTTAGAAATTTTGGATCAACTTAATGTTGAACAATTTAAAAAAAATTTAACACTTAATAAATAATATGGAATTTGATTTTCATTATTACTGGATAGCTTTGTGAATATTGTTTATTATAATAGAAATATTTATTTTGACATTAGATTTTTTAGCTTTGTGAATTTCTGCTATTTTGACTTGACTTTTATCAGCCGTATTTTGATTTTGATTTGAAATGCGGTGGTTAAGTTGATTTTTTTTTATGTTTTTTTCAATAATTAATATTTTTATTTTTAGAAAATTTTTGTTTCCATATATAAGATCAACAATTAAATCAGATAGTCCTATGAGTGCAGATAATTTTGTTTGAGAAAAAGAAATTATACAAGTTGTAAGTTGAGAAAAAGTAATATTTCGTGATGGTTGATATTGGCCTGTATATTGTGAAGAAAAAATTAATAATTGAGATACTGTAGAATTGTTAGAAATGCATTGATGATGATATAAAGTTAAAAAAGTATTTTAAATAAAAAAATTAATTATGTGTTTTTTGAAAAGAAATATAGATATTTCCAATTTTTCAAATTTTAAAACAAAAGCTAGTGCTAAATATTTTTTTCAAATAAATAATTTACAAGATGTTTTATTACTTAATGATTTATTTGATTTTGCAAATAAAAATAATTTAAAAATTTTATTTGTATGAGCAGGAACTAATATTCTTTTTGCTTTCTATGAATTTGATTGAATAATTATCAAAAATAATTTGAATTGATTTGATTATGATAAATGAGCAAAAATATTGAATATTTATTCAAATGAATTAATTTCAAATATTTCAGAAAAGTTAGAATATGAATATGATGAAAATATATGGCATAGATTTATATGACTGCCTTGAACAGTAGGTTGAGCTATTTATTGAAATGCGGGATGTTTTGGTTTGGAAATTTCATCAAATATATTAAATGTTGAAGTTTATGATTTTATAAATTGAAATTTTTTAATATTAAATAAAGAAGATATTAATTTTTGATACAGAAAATCTTTTTTTAAAGATAATTTTTGATATTTAATAATTAAAGCTAGTTTTGATTTATCAAAAATAAAAGAAAAATATTCAAGTGATGTAGATAATATTTATTTTAGAGAAAATAAACAGCCAAAATGAAATTCATGTGGTAGTTTTTTTCAAAATCCTTCAAAAGATTTTTCTGCTGGTAAATTGATACAAGAAGTAAATTTAAAATGATTTACTTATTGATCTGCTTTTTTCTCTGATAAACATGCAAATTTTCTTATGACTAATAAAGATTTTTGAGATTATAATGATTTATTATATTTAATAAAATTGGCACAAAAAAAAGTAAAAAATCAATTTAATATAGAATTAATTCCAGAAGTTAAAATTGCAACAAACTAATTATAAATATTATTTATAATTGATTTTTTTAAAATAAAAAATATTTATCTCTTGAATTTTTGTTATAAATAAATATATTAATTTCTTATATTTTATATATATAAATATTAAAAATTATGAATTTATATAAAGATTTGACTACATGGGAAAAAGATTGAGAAACTATAAATTGTATAGTTGAAATAAATAAATGAAGTATGGTGAAATATGAATTTAATAAAGAACTAAATACGATAGAAGTAGATAGATTTTTTACTACTCCTATGCCAATACCTTATAATTATTGATTAATTCCAAATACTTTCAATGAAGATGATAATGATCCATTAGATGTTATAATATTATCTGAATTTTCAATAAATCCTTGAAGTATTTGTAAATGAAAAGTAATTTGAGTTTTACATATGATAGATTCTTGAGAAATGGATGATAAAATTATAGTAGTTCCTGAAAAAGAACCAACATATTGAAATATAAATACATTGGAAGATCTACCTTCAATATTAAAAACTCAAATTGAATTTTTTCTTACATATTATAAAAAAATAGATTGAAAAACTACTGAACTTAATTGATGGTCTGATAAACAAGAAGCTATAAAATTAATTAAAAAATCACAAATATAATTATTGCATTTTTTGTATTTTATAAATTTTTTATTATGAATAATTTAATTAATACTGATACTTTAAAAAAATTAAAATCTAGTTTTTTGATTAAACTTGAAAGAAAAAATAAAATAGTAGATAATTGGGATGCTTATGATGATGAAAAAAAAGAAAATATAATTAATGTAATTGATGAAATTATTGAATTAGAAAAAAAAATAGTTCTAAATTGAATTAATGAAGATAATTCTTTTGTTGAAACCTTCAAATTTCATATATCAAAATCTATGGTTAAAGTTGTTAAATTAAAAGAAGATAATGATAATATTGATGAAATAGAAAAATTACTTGATGATCTTTAAAAAAATCATTAATATATAATTATGTTAGTGATTTTTTTTAATTAATGTTAAAAATGTATTGAATTTTTTTTATAATTCTTTAATAAAGAATATGAAAAATTTATTTTTATTTTTATGATAAAGTATGATCAAAAGAAAAAAATCATTTAGAAAAATAAAACTGTTTTCAAAAAAAAGATGAAGACCTAGAAAAAAAAATCATATAAAAACTTGGATATTTTTGTTTTTGTTCTTATTTATATTTCCTTTTATAATTTGATCTATTTGGTTTTATAATAATATTTGGGTTCCTTTACCAGATATTTCTGAAATTGAAGATATTCCTTTTTCTGAAACTTCTCGTATTGTTGATAGAAATTGAGAAATTCTTTATGAATTATATGAAGAAAATAGAAGTTATGTTGATTATGATGAAATTTCTATTAATATGATTAATGCATTGGTTGCTATAGAAGATAGAAATTTTTGGACTAATCCGTGAATTGATGTTAGATGAATAATTAGAGCATGAGTTCATGATATTGTTAATTTATGACAAGATCTTCAGTGAGCATCCACATTGACTCAACAATTAATTAAAAATCTTTTGTTGACTAATGAACAGACTATAGAAAGAAAATTACAAGAAATAGTTTTAGCAATAAATTTAAATTGATATATAAGACAACAACTAAAAAATTCTTATTGAAATTTGGATGATGAAACTTTGGATAAAAAAGTTAAAGAAAAAATTATTGAATTATATTTAAATTATGTTTTTCTTGGAAATAATTCTTATTGAGTAGAAGCAGCTAGTGATACTTATTTTAGTAAATCAGCTGAAGATTTGAATATACTTGAATCTTCAATTATAGCATCTTTACCTAGATCACCCTCTTCTATTAATCCTTACAATAATGTTATAGAACTTATGTGAGAAGTAGTTGTAAATGATGAAAATTGAGAATTGGTACATTTGGAAGAAGATATAAAAGAATTTGCATTGGAACAAATACAAATAAATTTAGATAAATCTAGTATGGCTTTTCATAATTCTACAAATTCTGTTTTAAATTTTTTGAGGTGATTATTGAATTTTAAAGCTGAATATAATTGAGAAGAATATAATATTAAATATAAAATTTGAAGAAAAGATTTAGTTTTGATAAGAATGTTTGTTGATTGATATATAAATCAAGAAGAATTTACAAAAGCAATTATAGATTGAGCAAATATTTCTTTTGTCAAAAAAGATGTAAATATTAAAGCACCACATTTTGTTTTTAATGTTATAGAGTATTTGGAAAAAGAATATTCATCAGAAATTTTAAAAAAGGGTTGACTTACTATAAGAACAAGTTTGGATTATTCTCTTCAGCAAAAAGCTGAAGCATCAATTAGAGAAAATATTGAAAATATAAATGAACAATGAGCAAATAATGCATCAATGATTTATGTAGATACTAATAATTGAGATATACTTTCCTATGTATGATCTGCAGATTATTTTAATGAAGATATAGATTGAAATGTAGATATGATTAAGTCTATAAGACAGCCTTGATCTACCTTGAAACCATTGATTTATGCAAAGGCATTTATGGAAAATAATTTTACACCTGAAACACCGATTTATGATATTCCTATGAGAATAGGTGGTAATAGACCAAATAATTCTGATTGACAATTTATGTGAATTATGCCTTTAAGTAAGGCATTAGCTTATAGTAGAAATATACCAGCCATTAAAATGTATTTTATAGTTGGTCAGGAAAAAAGTCTTAAAAAGTTTTTTGCCGATTTATGATTTACAAGTTTTGATGATGATGTTACTTATTGATATCCTATGGCATTATGATCATGAGAGATAAAAATGATAAATTTGGCAAATGCTTATTCTCATTTATCGGTAAATTGAAGTCCTCCAAAAATAAATCCTATATTAGAAATTACTTGAAATGATTGATCAATTTTGTATAGAAAACAAATTGAAAGACAAAAAGAAGTAATAAGTCCTTGAGCTTCATATCTTATATGGAAAATATTATCTGATATAAACAATATGCCAAGTTCTTGGAGAAGTAATTTTGTTTTTGATTGAATAGATTTTGCTTTAAAAACTTGAACTTCAAATATAAGAACAAATTCATGAAATTCTTTGCCAAGAGATTGATGGTTAGTTTCATATACTCCTAATTCTGTATGAATTTTTTGGGCATGAAATACAAGATGAGAGGCAATGAATCCTTGAACTTATTGATGACGGGTAAATGCACCAGTTTGGAAAACTTTTTTTACTAAATTGAAGGATGAATGATTGATTAAAAATTCAAAAATAAATCCTGTTGAAATAAAAAATGTTTCTATAAATGAAATAACTTGAAAATTGGCATCTTCAAATACATTGTCTAATTTAATTGTTAATACTGTTGCTCATATAAAATCTATTCCAGAAAAAGATGATTCAAGTTTTAAATCAATATATGTTGATACTCTTTGTGATTGAGCTGTTAGTGATAATACACCATCAAGTGATCTAAAACAAGCTTATTTAATAGAACCAGAAACAATAATGCCTTCTTGAAGAGATAAAAATGATGTAATTCAATGGCGAAAAAATACTTGAATAAATAAATATTCAGAAATTATTTGAGCTCCTGTTTTTATAGATGAACCAACTCAAAAATGTCCTGAAAGAGCTATAATTGCAAATGAATGATATATTTCTGTATCTATTGAAGATTTAGATGATTTAGATGATTTGTTGAGAAAAGATTCTATAAAATATTTTGTAAGATCACCATTTGAAATAACTAATGTTAAAATTTTTGTTTGAGGTTTTCAAGTATCAACACAAGATTTTTCTTGACTCAGAAAAGTTACTGATAACAGAGATTTTTCCGTTCCTAGAACAGTTAGATTTTGAAGAACTACATTGCAAGTTAAAGCAACAGATTCTATGTGATATACTGCAAGTGATGAAGTTGTAATAAATTTAACTTGAGAAAATTAATATATTCATTATAATGCTGTATATATTTGCTTCTTTTTATTTTTTTTAAAAAGAAGTTGTTTGGTGCGGTCGTCTAATGGATAGGACATAGTCCTGCGAAGACTAGAATCCAGGTTCGATTCCTGGTCGTGCCATATTGTTTTAATAAAAAAATTATTTTAGAAATTCTAATTTATATAAATGTTTAATTTTTTGATAAATAAATTTGTTTGAGATCATCACAAAAAAGAAATAAATAAAATTTTACCTATAGTTGATAAAATTAACTCTATTTTTGAATCTTATAATGATTTGAGTGATGAAGAATTGAAATTAAAAACTAAAGAATTTAAAGAGAGATATGATGAATGAGAAAATTTAGATGATATTTTACCAGAAGCTTTTGCGACCGTTAAACAAGCTTGTAAAAGACTTAATTGAAAAGAATTTGAAATTGAATGAGAAAAAAAAGTTTGGGATATGATTCCTTATGATGTTCAATTATTGGGTTGAATAATTTTGCATAAATGAAATATTTGAGAAATGAAAACATGAGAAGGTAAAACTTTGGTTGCAACCCTTCCTATTTATCTTAATGCAATTTCATGAAAATGAGCTCATCTTGTTACTGTGAATGATTATTTAGCAATTAGAGATGCACAGTGGATGTGAGTTTTGTATAATTTCTTATGATTAGAAGTTTGATCAGTTACTAAATGAACTGCTCAAGAAAAAAGGAGACAAGAATATTGAAAAGATATAACTTATGTAGAAAATTCTGAATTATGATTTGATTATCTTAGAGATAATTTGGCTTGATCTTTGGATCAGAGAGCTTTATTGCGAAGACCTCTAAATTTTGCTATAATAGATGAAGCAGATAGTATTTTGATAGATGAAGCTAGGACACCACTTATAATTTCTCAACCAAGTGCTGAAGCAACAGATAAATATTTAACTTATTCAAAAATAGTTAATAATTTAATACCTTCAAAATGAAAAAAGAAAAAATCAAAAACATTTTTACAAGAAATTATGACTGATGATTCAAATGAAGAAGATAATGTAGAAGAAAATGATTATTATATAGATGAAAAAATAAAATCCATACAATTAACTTGAAAATGAATACAAAAATTAGAAAATATTATTTGAGTTGAAAATTTATATAAAGATATTTGATATGATGAAATTCATCATATAGAAAATGCTCTAAAAGCAAAAGCTGTTTTTCAAAAGGATAAAGATTATATTGTAAAAGATAATAAAGTTATGCTTGTTGATGAACATACTGGTAGAATAATGCCAGGTAGAAGGCTTTCTGAAGGTCTACATCAAGCAATTGAAGCTAAAGAATGAGTAAATATTCAAAGAGAATCAAAAACTGTTGCAAGTATTACTTATCAAAATTTTTTCAAGCAATATAAAAAAATATCTTGAATGACTTGAACAGCAATAACAGAAGCTGAAGAATTTGGTAAAATATATGAATTGGATAGTTTACCAGTACCTACAAATAAACCTACTATTAGAGTTGATAAATGAGATAAAGTTTATTTTTCACAAGAAGCAAAATGGAATGCAGTTATGGAAGCTATTAAGTTTTATCATAATATTTGACAACCTATTTTAATATGAACTTCAAGTATTATTACTTCTGAAACAGTTTCTATGAAACTTAGAAATTCAAATATAAATCATTATGTGCTTAATGCAAAATATCATGAACAAGAAGCAAATATTATTAAAAATGCTGGTAAAAGTAATAGTGTGGTTGTAGCAACTAATATGGCAGGTCGTGGTACTGATATTAAATTGGAAGATTGATTAAACGAAAAATTAGCTATAAATTATTCTAATTGGATAAAAAATAATATTGATAAAAATAATATTTCATTAAATATATTTTCTAATATTGAATTAGATTTGATTATTAATTGAATTAATAATGTATTTTCTAAAAATTTTGAAAATTGAATTAGTAGTAATTTAAAATCTGAATTATGAAATTGAATAAATATTGAAATTATTTTCAATAAGTCAAAAAAAGATAAAAATGATTTACTTTGTAATATAAATTTTACTAAAAATTCTAATACAGAAACTCTTGAAGAAGATTTACATTTTGGTTTGTCAATAGTAGCAACTGAAAAACATGAAAGTAGAAGAATAGATAATCAACTTAGAGGTAGATCAGGTAGACAATGAGATCCAGGTGTTAGTCAATTTTTTGTTGCACTTGATGATGAAATTATGAGAAAAATGTGATGAGATAAAATAAAAACTGTGGCTGGTATGTTGTTATCAAAAGATGAATTAAATAGTATGGAACTTACTCAAGCTCAATTTACTTCATCTATAGAAAGATCACAAAAACAAATGGAGTGATGGTTGTTTACTTGAAGAAAACATCTTTTTGATTATGATAGTGTGATTAATAAACAAAGACAAAGAATATATTCCAAAAGGGATTTAATATTGTTTGCTAGATCAAATGTAGAATGAAATGAGCAAATTATAGAAGATTTTGGTATAGATTTGGAATGATTTGATATAAATAATGAATTTAAATCATTTATTATTGATGTAATTGATAAAATTGTAGATACATATACAGCAAATCAAACTTGGAATATTGGTGATATGATCTCTAATTTTGAAAAGATTTTTCATATAAGTTTAGATAAAACAGATATTAAAAAATATAATAAAATAATTGATTTTAAAAATTTTTTAAATATTAAAATCACTGAATTTTATGATGAAAAAAAATCTCAATTAAATGAAGATATTTTTCAAGATATTACAAAATCAATTTATTTAAGAAGTATAGATAATCTTCGGGTTGAACATATTGATGAAATGCAACAATTAAGAGAAAAAGTTTGATTATTTTGATATGCACAACTTGATCCATTGATAATGTACAAAAAAGAAGCATTTGAAAAATATCAAAAACTTTTATTTAATGTGAAACAAGAATGTATTTCTTCATTTCTTAAACTTGATACAGAAAAAATTCAATCTAATTTTGATTTTATAAATTGAAGTAATCAAGAAAAATCAAATAAAGTAGTTATAAATAAAATAGAAGAATCCGATAAAAATAATAATTCTGAAAAACTTATAAATACTGAAAATAATGTTGAAAATATTGATAAAAAAGAAAAAACTATAGAACTTGTTACACAAAAAAATAATAAAACTAATATCTCAAATGATACTAATAATGATGATTGAATAGAAGTGATTACATATGAAGATGAAACTAATATTTCAAATGATACTAATAACGATGATTGAATAGAAGTAATTACATATGAACCTACACAAAATAATTATTGAAGTGAAAATAATAAAAATTCTGTTATTGAAAATAATAAGTCAAAATATAAAGCTAAACCTAATCAAGCTTGTCCTTGTGGTAGTGGTAAGAAATATAAAAAATGTTGTTGAAAACATTAAAATATATAGTTTGAAACTTAAATAAAGAAAGTGTAATATTTTACACTTTTTTATTTTATATGAATTTTAATGTAATGATTTTTATTTTTATTCGTATTATATATTGTATATAATAAAATACATTTATTTAATTTATTAAAAAATATCTATGAAAACGAAATTTATCATTTTATCTATTTTTTCTTTATTTTTAATTTGATTTATGCTATTTAATTTAAATAATATTACAAATACAGTTAAAGCTAGTTATTTAAATAATACTTTTCAAGATTCTGAATTTGATGAAGCTTTGGATTGGATGCATAATTCCAAGTTAACTAAATATAATAAATCAAATGAATTTAGACCTATTGATTCTCTTACTAGAGAACAGGCGGCAAGTTTTTTTGACTGATTTGCATCTACAATTTGAAAAGATTGACAAGATAATTTAGATTGTGATTTTGATGATTTGGATGATGCAGATGAAACATTAATTGATAATATACAAAATGTTTGTAAATTATGAATTATGAAATGATCTTGAAATAAATTTTATCCAAAAAAATCTATTAATAGAGCAGAATTTTTTACAGTAGTTGTTAGAACTTTGGATTCTTTCAAAAATGAAGGTCTTGATCCATGGTGGAAAGAATATTTTGAGACAGCTCAAGATTTATGACTTACAAATGAAGATAATGTTTATGCACAAGATAGAAATATTTTGAGATATGAAGCATGATTGATTTTGTATAGAGCTAAAAATGAAACTAATTTAAATAATTTAAAAGATCCTAAAGTGGAAGAACAAGAAGAACAAGAAAGAGAATTAAAATCTTTTCAGATAGATTTTGAACAATCTATGGACACTAAGTCAGTTTTATCAAATATGAGAATTTATCCTGAAATAGAATATGAACTTGTTTGGAGTGAAAATGATTCTATAGCTGAAATTGCTTTTTCAAATAATTTTGATGAAGATACTGAAGTTTTGGTAAATATTAGTGACGATGCCAAAAATTCTAATTGAGAAAAACTTACTCAAACTTTATCAAAAAAATTTAAAGTAGATTCTGCTCCTCAAATTGATTTTGTTAGTCCTGAATGAATAATTACTGATGTTAATAAAAATATTACAGTAAGATTTACATCTCCTATGGTTTCATTTACTAATTTGGATAATCAAGCTGAGTGTCCTATACAGATAACCCCTAATATTGATTGAAAATGTGTTTGGATTACAACAAGTACTTTTCAATTTAGACCTGTTAATTCTTTCCCTAGATGAGCAAATTATTCAATATATATTCCATCTTGAATAGAAAATATTTCTGGAAATAAAACTATTAATTCCAAAAAATTTGAGATTAAAACTCCAGATTTTGAACTTATTTCATCTCCAAAAAATATAAATAAAGATGATGATTTAGTTTTAGTTTTTAATGATAAAATTGATTTAGATAAATTTAAAAATAATTTTTCTATTTCTAATTTTGATAATTCTGAACTTGATTTTGAATATGCAAAAAAAGAAACTAATATTGATTGACAATATGATGTTTTGACTAATTCAGTTTCTATTTTTCCAAAAAATTGAGATTGGTGATATAATAAAAAATATCAAATAAGTATAAATTCGTCTTTAACTTCAAAAAGATGAAATTTATGATTAAAACAAGATATTAGTAAGTCATTTATAACAGATAGTTTTTTAAGTAATTATAGTTTATTTATTTATGAAGATTTAAATTATGAAAATTTGAATTTAGAATGAAATATGAGATTCTCTAATTTTAAAAATATTATTTGAAATGATATTATTAATAAAAATAATCCAAATATATTATTGTATTTTAATGAAGAAGTACCACTTGATAAATCATTATTTGAATTAGATTATGATTTTGATTTGTCTTATTTTTTGATAGAAGATAATGAACAAATTGTAGAAGATAAGAAATCATTAGTTTTAAGTATTAATTGAAATATAAGTAATTCACTTGATGTTAAAATTAAAGCTTCTCAAATAAGTAGTAGTGATGATATAAATTTATCTTTCACAACAAAAGAAAAAAATAAAATTTTAGATTTTGAAATGATAAATTACAAAAAATCTTGTATTACTTTTGAAAATAAAATTCATCAAGATGAAATTAATTATGATGCTTTTGATTTTTCTGAATATTGAAATGTAAGATCTATTCAAGAAATTTATAAATATCATAGTGAACAAGCATGTTCCTATGAAGTTTGAAAAAATAAATATTTATTGTATACAAATTTAAATCCTGAAACAGATTATGTTTTGAATATATCAAATAATTTACTTGATATAGATAATTATAATTTAGATAAAGATTATTCTTATGAATTCAAAACACCAAAAGCTATGAATGAAGATAAAAATGTAAGTTTTATTGATCAACAAGATTTGGTTTTGATTCCTAGTTCAATAAATCCTATAACAGTATGAATAGCTACTACAAATATAGAAAAAGTTAATATAAAGGTTTGTCAATGAGATCTTGAATTGATTTCTAATAATAAATTTAGTAATTCTAATGATTGTAAAGAAAAAATTCTTAATATTGAAAATCTTTGATTTGAACCAAAAATAACTGTTATAGATTTGCAAAAAGTTTTTGGAAAAGAATTTGGTAAAAATTTAATAAGTTTTGAAATATCAAAAATAGATGCTGATAAAACTAAAAGAGAACTTGAAAATGATTCAAATTTAAATAAATCTTTTTTTGTATCAGATATATCTGCTACTTTAAAAAATGCAAAAAATTCTTTATTGTGGCTTAGAGATTATAATAATTGAAATAATTTGACGGATCAAATAGAAAAAATAGAAATTTATAATTCTAAATATAACTATGATCAAAGAAAATACTTTTTAGAATTAGAAAAAGAAATTGCTTTTAATTCTTTATGAAATTGACTTTATAAATTCTTTAATTCTATTGATTGAGCTAGTTTAATTGTTATTACATTAAAATCTGGGCAAAAGACTTTAATTAAAGATATTTCATATTTTTATGGTAGTAAAAATATTAATACATATTTATTTACTGATAGACCTTTGTATAGAGCTTGAGATGAAGTAAATATAAAATGAGTAAGTAGAATACAGGATGCTAATTGATATATATTAAATAGAAGGAATTTTACACTAACAGTTACTTGACCAAAAAGAGAAGAAATTTTTAAAAAATCTATTAATTTAGATGAAAATTCTTCTTTTGATGTAACTTTTGAACTTCCTCAAGATTCTAATTTATGAAATTATAATGTTAGTGCTTGAGCAAATTGATGACATACTTTTTCTGTACAAGAGTTTGAAACTCCTGATTTTAAGGTTGAATCTGATTCTCAAGAATCTAATTATTTACAAGGACAAAGTGCAAAAATAAATATATCATCTGAATATTATTCTGGTTTACCTATGGCAAATGCAAATGTAAATTATACTGTTAAAGCACAAACTTATAATTTTGATGCTGTTTGATATTCTGATTATCATTTTGGTGAACAAAAAGATTTTTGGTGATATAGATACAATTATTGACAAATAAATAATAATGAATTTGTAGAATCTTGAGAAGATATTTTATGAAGTGATTGAAAATGAGTTATAAATATTGATTTAAAAGAATATAATGAAGATAAAATTTATACTGTTTCAAGTATTGTAAAAGATCCAAATACAAAAAAAACAGTTTCTAATAATTCAAATTTTAAATCTTTGAGATCAGATATTTTTCTTTGAATGAAATTTGATAATTATTTTTATAATTATAAAGATACTACAAACATTGATTTTGTAAGTCTTGATATAGATTGAAATTCAATATCAAATACAAGATTTGATTTTAAAGTTTACAAAGTTGATTATGAATATGATAAAATTTCTAAACAAAGAAAAAGTAAAGAAAATTTATTATATGAAGAAGAAATTGTTAGTAATTGACAATGAAAAGCAAGTAAAGAGTTTGAATTTAATGAAGTAGGAGAATATAGATTTGAAATAATTACTAAAGATTGAAAATATAAAACTACAAAAATATTTTATATATGAGCTCAAGGTTTACTTTCTCCTATTAACGAAAATAATGAAATATCTATAAATTCAAATAAAGAAAAATATGATGTATGAGAAAATGCTGAATTTATTATTTCAAGTCCTTATGAAAATATTCAAGCTCTTGTTACAGTGGAAAAAATGGATCAAATACTTAATTATGAAATAATAGATATTGATGATTTAAATCAAGTTTATAATTTGAAAATAGAAAAAAGATATTTGCCAAATTTTGAAATAAAAGCTTATTTGATAAAAGATGTAGCTGTAAATCAAACTGCTTTACAAGAATTAAAAGAAATTAGATTATCTATGCAAGAGATAGAACAAGAATTGCAAGAAAGATATGAATGAATAATAATTCCTTTTCCAGAAATAATTTATGATAGATGAATTTTGCCACCAATATTTCCTATTCCACAAGAATTATCTGATGAAGATAAAGAATTATATGAAAAATTATCTTCTTATAGATATAAAGAACAAGAACTTATGCAAGAAATATTGCCATCATATTATGAATGAAGTAAAAAAATATCAGTAAATATTGATTATGTTAAACTAAATATTCAAGTAAATCTTAATAAAAATTATTATTTGCCAAGAGATGAACAAGAAATTACTTTGACTATTGAAGATAATAATTGAAATCCAGTAAATGGACAAGCAACTATTAGAATAGTTGATGAAAGTTTACTTGCTTTGATGGATAATACTGTTGATATTGTAGAAGCTTTCTATTCTGAGGTTGAAAATAGAGTATGAACTTCTTCAAATTTATCTTATCTTATATCTAGAATATTATTTACACAAGATTCATTTGAAAATGAATTAGAAGGTGTTCCTGATTGAATGTGATGAGAGATGTTGAAAAGAGAGGAATGAGTTGTGTATAGTGAAATGAGTTTTGGTGATGCATCTATAGCTAATTTGGGACTTGATTCAACTGATAATGAAATTGAAGATAATAATGAAAGTGAAGATAATAATGAAACTTTCATAAGAGAGGATTTTAAAGATTTAGCTTATTGGCAAGCTAGTGTAGATGTAAAAAATTGACAAGCTGTTATTAATGTTGATCAATTACCAGATAATTTAACAACTTGGGTAATAGATTGATTTGTTTATACTGATAATACTTATGTTTGAATGTTCCAAGATGATTTTAAAGTTCAACAAGATATAGGTATATTATCTCAATTTCCAAGATTTTTGGTAAGTGGTGATGAATTTATTATGTCTGCTTTGATAGTTAATAACACTAATCAAAAACAAGTTTTGGATGCTAATTTGCAAATGACAAATTCAAATATTTCTCAATCTAATAAACAAATTGAAGTTCCTGCAAATTCTTCTGAATTAGTTGAATTTGAAGTAAAAATTAATTCTTTACCAAAAGATGTAGATATTAATGAATTTAATTCTCAAATAATTCTTTGAGTATCAAATGAAAATTTATCTGATACAATTAGAGTAAATAGAGCGATAAGACAACCTAGCACTTGAGAATATGTATTTACTAATTGAAGTACAAAAGACACTTCTTTTGAAGAACAAATTTATTTGCCAGATTATTTGGAAAAAAATGCACATTTAGATATAAGTTTATGAGCTAGTATTTTAACTAATATTTTACATAATTTACAAGATTATATTAGTTATCCTTGAGATAATTTAAATTCAAGATTAAACTTTTTGGAAATATCAAGTAGTTTAAAAAATCTTTTTGAAGATTTGTGAGAAATAGATATTTTGAATTCTTATCAAATAAAAGATTATGATGGAAATACTTATTCAATAAAAGATATTGAAAATATGATTTTGTCAGAATTGCCTGAATATTTGGAATCTAATTGAGGATTATCTTATTTTAAAGAATGTTATTGGGCAGATGATTGTAGTAATTTTAATTTAACTGCTAAATTTTTGAAATTAGATTTACAAGTAAATTGAATTGATAATTCAAAACTTATAAATTATTACAAAAATCAACTTACACAAAAGATTCAAAAATATAATATTATTGCTAAAAATGTTTCTAATTTTATTCCTTTGGCAATTCATTGAGAATATGATTATATAAGAAATAATTTAAAAAATAAAGAAAATTATACTAATTTGGAAAAATTAGAATATATTAAACTTTATAATTTAATGTCAGATAATTGAGAGTATTCAGATAAGTTTTATCAAGATTTATTAAATAATATATTCATAGAAGCTAGATCCTCACTTTTACCATCAAATAGTAATTATATAAATAATCTTGTATCTACTTCTATGATGCTTTCTATAATGTTAGATAAATCAGAAATTGAAAAATTACAAACTGAAAATATGACTAGATTTTTATTGGAAAATAGAAATGAAGATTGAAAATATTATAATTGAGATATATCATATATTATCAAAGCATTAAATGATTATGTAAATACTACTAATGAATTAGATGATGTAGATTTTACTGCTTGAGCTTATTTGAATGAAAATTTGATAAGTGAAACTGAATTTGATATGTCAAATAGATTCTCAGTTTTTAAAGATAAAATTGATATTAGTGAATTAGTTAATTGGTGAGAAAATAATTCATTAGGTTTTGTTAAGGAGGGTAGTGGTAAATTATATTATGATGTATGAATGAGATATTTCTTACCAAATAATGAAATATCTGCAAGAGATGAAGGTTTGATTTTGACTAGAAATTATTATGATTATGAAGAATATAACGAAGCTTATGAAAAAAAATGTAATTCTTGGTGGTGGGGACCTGCTATTTGTACAAATGAAAAAGTGAAAAATATTGATCCTATTACTAATGCAAAAAAATGAAATTATATAGTATGAGAATTGCAATTAATTGTTCCTTATGAAAGAAATAATGTTCAAATTAAAGATTATTTGCCAGCTGGTGCTGAGGTTTTGAATGTTAATTTTGATACAGTAAGTGATGATGTAAATGATGTAACTTGACAGACAAGTAATTATTGGAGATGATTTGATCATATTGAACAGTGAAATGAAATGATTTATCTGTATGCAGATCATTTGAGTGCATGAACTTATACATATACTTATGTAATATCAGCAAGTCAAGTATGAGAATTTAATTTAAGACCTGCTGTAGCAGAATTGATAGAAAGACCAGAAATTTGGGGTAGAAGTTCTTGAATGATATTTGAGATAAATAATTAATTATTTGTTATATTATAAAAAGACCAGTTTCAAAAAGCTGGTTTTTTTATTGAAAAAAATATTTTAATATTTATAAACTATTTCTTATCTTTGGAAGATATTTTTTTAAAAAAATTTATAAAATTTATATATAAAATATTATGTATATATGTTCAAATTGTTGATATGCAACATTGAGTAAGCTTTGAAAATGTCCATCTTGTTGAGAATTTTGAACTTTGGAAAAAGATGATACTAAAAATAAAGTAAAAAAAACAGCACAAAAAACTACTTTAACTTATGGAACAAGTTTAAAAACAAAATCAATACAAGATTCAAAATTTTTTGATATAAAAAATAATGAATTAAAAAGGGTTTATCAAAATTGAATAAAACAATGATGAGTTTATTTGCTTGGATGACAACCTTGAATATGAAAATCAACTATTATTTTACAAATTATTCAAGATTTATTGGAAAATAATAAAATTAATATTTGATATTTCTCTGGTGAAGAATCTCAAGATCAAATATATTCAAGATTTAAGAGAATAAATAAAGAAAATAATACTCAAGATCTTGATATATATACAGCAAGTTCCCTTGAAGATATTGTACAAACTATTGCAGAAAATGATTATAATTTTTTTATAATTGATAGTATACAAACAGTATATTCAAGTAATATTGATTGAATAGCATGATCACCTTCGCAAGTAAAATTTTGTTCAGAAAAAATATGAGAATTTGCTAAACAAAAATGAATAACATGTTTTATTATAGGTCATGTTACTAAATGATGAGAAATTGCTTGACCAAAATATTTGGAACATATAGTTGATATGGTTTCATATTTGGAGTGAGATAGATTTGGACAATATAGATTTCTTAGATCTATGAAAAATAGGTTTGGTAGTACTGATGATGTAAGTATTTTTGAAATGTGATTATTTTGATTAATTCCTGTTTATGATATTAAAGAAAGAATTATAAATACTGCAAATACTAGTATTCCATGAAGTGTTTTTACAATGTGAATAGATAATGGTAGACCAGTTATAGTAAATTTGGAAGTTTTATTAAATAAGACAAATTATAAATACCCTCAAAGAATGGCAGTATGAATTGATAACAATAGATTAAATTTAGTTATAGCTATATTGGAAAGATATTTAAAATTAAATTTATGAAATTTTGATATATATGTAAATCTTCCATGAGAATTTAAATTTTATGATTCTGGTTTAGATTTAGCATTAGCTTGAGCAATATTATCTCAATATCAAAATAAATTAGTAGATAAAAATATTATTTTTATATGAGAAATTGGTTTAGGTTGACAGATTCTATCTAGTAAATTGCATGAAAAAAGAAAAAAAGAGATTCCAAGAGATTTTGAAATAATAGATTTTAATAATTTAAAATATATTGTAGAATTAAAAAATTTAATCTAGATTTTTTCTTATAATTATAATTTAATTATTTGAAACTATATTTAATATAGCTATTTTAAATTTGCAAAATAAAATAATTTAATTAAAATATATGAGTTTAATATTAAAAATTAAAACAAAAATATAAAATGTCTATAAATTTTAAAAAATGATTTAATTCAAGAAATAATTCAAAATTAGAAAAAATATCTAATATATCCAAAAAAGATTTATTAGATATATTATCTTATACATGAGTTCTTGAAAGGCTTTGAAATAGTGAAAAAAGATGAAATATATCTAAATTTAAAAAAAATAATAATTGTTTAACTGAAAGTGAATTTAAAAAAATTAATAATATAGTATGAGAATATGTTGAACAGTATTGACAAGATATTGATTCTCTTATTTATGATAATTATGGAATAAATTTTGATGAAAAAATAGATTTATTATTTAAACAAATATCAAAAGTATTATCTGAAAGAAATAGTGATATATCAGATTATTTATTAAATAATTGAATAAATTTTCATAAAAATCTTGATTTTACTTGATGACTTAAATTTGATATATGAAATTTTGAAAATCTAGAAAATGAAGATTTAAAGAAATTTTTATTTAATCCAAATTTTACAAGATTAGAATGAGAAAAATTATATAGTCGTGGTTATTGATATTTTTTTAATTTAAATTGACTTTATAAAGATGAGAATTGATTTATGAAACTTGAATCAAATATATTTTTTGATACTGTTTTTTATTATTACAGAGATATTAATAATTTATTACAAAGTTTTAATAATAAAAAAATTAGTAATATTAGTGAAGAAGAAAAAAAATCTTTATTAATTTTATTGGAACATTACAAAAATATTTCTTTTTTCTTGATTAATATATTTACTAATATACAAAATCCAGAATTTTTTAAAAATTCTACTAAAATGAAATGACAACAATTTCAAAAATATTATGAAAAAAATGACAACAACCCTTTTAATAATAAAGATTTTTTTGAAAAAATTCCTAGTATAATATCTTATTTGGAATCCGAAGCAGAAAAAACTGTTGATTTATTTAATGATATTAATTTATGATTTGATAATAAAATAAATTTTGAGCAAGAAAATATATGAAAAGATATGTTTGATAATATTTGAGATTTTTTTGATTATTTAAATAAAGTAGCAGAAGAAAGTAATAATGAAGGTGAAGTTAAAAATATTAAAAAATTACAAAATAAAATTTCTATGTCATTTATTAGAATCATAAGAGAACAAGATAATCCTGCCAAAATGTTATTAGCAGCAACTAATTTATTATCAAAAATGGATTCAAAAGATTTTGAAAAAGATTTAGTTTTGTTATGAGTTTTGTATGGTGGTATAGAATATCCATTTTTTGTGAAATATATGATTAAAAGATTATGATTAAGTGAAAAATCTTTAGATATTTATCTAACTACAGTGTCTAATTATAATATGAGAAATAAAAAAGAAATAGCAAGTATATGAAATTATCCTTGTAGTAAAGAAATAGATTGATGATGAAAAAATTTTTTGGTTCTTGATGATAATATTTATAATGGCTGAACTTTGCAATCATTGATAAATCAATTATGACAAAATAATAATATAATAGATGCAAGTGCAGTAGAAGTTTGACTTAGAAGAACAAATTTCTCAAAACTTAAAGAATGAAGTAATATGTCTTTTCTTCTTTCAAAAGTAAAAATGTCTGCATCAACAACTCCTATATCAAAAAAAATAAATAAATATAATAATTTAATTTTAAAATATATTTCAAATCGTTTGCCAAATATTGTTGGTAAACCTTAATTTATAATTGTCAAAAATATCTTTTGTTATAATTTTTTAATGTAAAAAGACTTGAATATATATTTATTTTCTTTATATTTTTCAAAACTCAATTAATTAATTGAGTTATATATCATATTTAGTGTATATTTAAT
>NZ_JAEDAM010000029.1 GCF_018420025.1 Candidatus Vampirococcus lugosii
ACAATGTCAAATATCCACTTTACCATTAGACTTAAATACTATTTGAAATCTACTTTCATATTCTTCAGCACCTGCACTATTTCATTGTACTATTGTTCATTTTCTTGTAAAAGTTTTTTCATGACCAAGTTTAAGAGTAACTGGACTATATTTTCAAGAATTTACTTTAAAACTATTTTGAACATTTTTCCAATCTCAATCAACTGTAATAGTTTTATTATTTGGATCATATTTTATATTCCAATTATGATGTGTTGCACCTCATTTATAAGTTGTACTTTTTTTCTGCACTTCTAAATTAACTTTTTCTTTCTTATTCCTTTTATTTACATCTTTCTTATCTTCTCAATTTCAATTAGATTTAGGTTTACATTCATAATATCATTGAACTTCTCAACATTCACAACTATCATGAGGAGGTCAACTAGTTACAGTTCATGATGCTTGCCATATACAATTAACTCCTGTTGTATCTTTTTTATTTGTATTTTTTTTATCTTTTTTATTTCAAGTTATACCACCATCTGGACTAGTTGATTTACCTCAACCTTTTTCATTAATAGTTTCCAAAACCATAATTTCATAATTGATAAGTATCGGTTCTAAGATATTCCAATAACTGAAATCTTTTGCAGCTTTTTTAATTTCACTTAATCCTTCCAATTTTTTTAACAATCATTCAATACCTTCATTTTTAAGTTTTCAGTTTTGTTTAGATAATTCTTCCTCAACAAATGCATTATATACCAATTTATTTGATTCACTCAAATTTCAAACCTTACTATTTAATTCTTTCCTTAAATTAGATAATTTATCTCATAAATTACTATCTCATAAATTACTATTATTTCAATTATTTCATCAATTACTATTATTTCAATCATTTCATTGATTATTATTATTAGTATAAGTTTTTAGAATATCTCTTAAATTAAACTCACAACTAATATCAGTATAACTATCCCAATTTTTATTAGACAAATTATATACTTCATCACACCTTAAAATACAATCTTCTTCAGTTCTAACAGAATCATCATCAAATAATATTTTTGATGATGATTTTATTCTACAATTACGAGGAGGAGATACATTTTCAATATCATTTTCATTTCAAGAATCTTTTTTATTCCAAGAACCATCATTTGTTGTAGTTTCTCATTTTCAAGGACAATAGCCATGTACTTTTTCATCACAAACAACACATGATTTTAAATCATTATCAAAAATATATCAAAAATCACAAGATTCATGAATTCTTTCTTCTCAAATTTTAGTAAACTCTCAATTATTACAAACAAAATCTTGTTTTTTATAAGTAAGTCTAACTTCAGGATTATTAGATTTATCAACAATTTTAGTCGCTGTAAATACTGATCAATTAGGTACATTATAATTTTTACTAACACCTTGATTACTACCAATATCATGACTATTAAGTCAATATCAATCTATACTTGTTGGTCAACATCAATCTTCAATATTTGTAACAAATGAAAATCAATCATCAGATATAGTATATCAAAAATCAAATTCAAACTTTATTTTTTCATTTGATGCTCTTTTAAGTTGTCAATCTTTAGTACATTGAAAAACTTTAGTTTTTATAATAGTTCATCATTTTACTTCAAATTTTTTAACAAGAGTTCTTACATATTCAGGTAATATAACTCTATCAATAACATATCAATCTATATTAGTACCCTGTGAACAACTATAATTTGTATCATCTCAAGGTAAAGCTATACAAGCATCAAAAGAAGGAGATAAAGTATATCAATTATTACATTCAATAATTTGTTCTTCTAATTTCCAATCATTCATTGGTGATAAAGTTGCTCTACATGAATACTTTCTTTCTATATTTCAATTTTGTATTTCTTTTTCTAATTTATGATAACTTGTCCAAGTTTTATTAATATCTTCAGGTCTAGATTTTGGAAGATCTCAAAATCAAGAAATATTTGTTTCTGGACATTCTGCAAAAGAAAATCATAAATACAAAAACAATCATATAACAAATAAAAATATTTTTTTCATAATAAATATATAAATATATAAATATATAATACTAAATATATAAATTTAATATTATTCTATAAGTATAATTATTTTTTTTAAAATTTCAAATCTTTTATTTTATTATAAATATTTGATTAATTGAAAGATTTAGAAATTGTATATTACAAAGATGAGATTAAAGTCTAATTTTAGTTGTATCCCAAGGTCTTCGTTCAGGATTTTCAATAGCCTTTTCTGTATTTTTAGTATCTGTATATAAATAATTATTATCAAGTAAATTTTCAATATAATTAAATTTACGATGTAAAATTAAACTTGTTTCCGCCATTTGTTCAAAAACTCAATAATGATTAATATACATATTAATACTTTCTGCAAAATCTTCAAAAGGGTTTGTCATAGCATATCAACTTACAAAATCAAGACGAGATTTTCAAGATTTAGTAGTATCTTCTGAAAGCCATGAATATGAATAAAAATCTATAGAAGGATCATCCAAATAAAATTTTTTCTTCCCAAATTCTGTAAAATTAGAATCTAATTTTCATCAACTTCATTTAATAACTCATAAATCAATTATATGTCATAATTCATGTGTAAAAACTTCCATAAATTCTATTTTATTTGAAATTCATGGTAAATTAATAAGCATAGTATGATGACCTGCATATCATCTTCTTCAAGTTCATTTTTGATCAATTCTTAAAGACGACATTATATTTGAAATTTTTTCAGAACTATTTAAATATTCATCAATATTATTAATTATATATATAATAATAGCTTTGTAATATAATCTTTGTGTATTAGAAAAATCACCTATAAAATGAGTAAAATCACAAACATAAAGATTTAAACTACAAATTCTATTTATATCATTTTGAGTATATTTATTTTTTGCAGATGAATGTTCTTGTTTTATTGCTTCATTGAATATATAATATAGAAATCTTTGATTTTTTTGCTTTTCAAGTTCTTTTTCTTTAATTTTTTCTTGTATATTATTTTTTTCTTGATTTTCTTGTATATTTTCTTTATTTATTTTTTCATCAGATATATTTTTTTCAGAAATTTTTTCATCTTGTTTATTATGTATTTCATTATTTATTTTTTTTTCATTTAATATATTTCTTTCAAATTTTTTATTAGTTAATAATTCATCCAAAACTCTATCATGCCTTTTATCAAAAGTTTTAACTCATACTTCAGGTACATACAAAATAAGTCAGTAAATAAAAACAAAACTTCAAAAAAATATTTTGGAAATAAAAATAAATAATTTTGGCAACATAATTTTTTTTTAATTTTTAATATAATAAATTTAAATATTATTTTAATTGTAAAATATCATAAAAGTCAGCATATCAATTTACTGATTTATACAATCAATCTTCAAATAAATCAATAAATCATATACTCTTTATATATTTATATATATCATCATTAAATTTTTTTTCAAATATCATTTTTGAAATAGTTTCATCAATTTTTATTATTTCATTTACTGGAACTAATCAATCATATCATTTATCACATTTATCACAAGAATTTTTATTAGCAAAATGTACAATAATATTTTTATCAATATTAGAAATTTCAAAATCATTTAAATTTATTTCTTTTTTTATACAACAATGATGACATAATTTTTTAACTAATTTTTGATAAATAACAAATTTTAAACCTGTAGCAATCAAATGATTTTGTATTTGCAATTGTTGAAGTCTACTAATTATTGATAATGCACTATTTGCATGTATGCTTCCAAAAACAATATGTCCTGTATTTGCTGTTTCTAAACAAATAGATGCAGTATCTTTATCTCTAATCTCTCATACTAATATAATATCTGGATCTTGTCTTAATATTCAATTTAATCATTTTTGAAAAGTAAAATTTTCTTTTTTATCATTAGTTTTTCTATTAGTGACTTCAGATTGAATATATCCTGGTATAACATATTCAATCGGATCTTCCAATGTAAAAATAGTTTTTTTATTACTATCAAATGTTCATAATATAGAATATAATGTTGTTGTTTTTCAACTTCAAGTACCACCAGCAACTAATACTAATCAATTTTCCAAGTTTGAAATTGATTTTAATTTTTCCAAATTTTGTTTAGAAAACAATAAATTATCTATACTTATATGAGTTTGATCAGTAATAAGAATTCTCATAACTAGATTCTCACCAAATATAGTTGGCATAGTAGATAATCTTAAATTTAATGAAACTGGTTTTCCTCAAAGATTTAAATTCATAGGTATTTTTCAATCTTGAGGAATTCTTGTTTCATTAAAATCTAATCATGAATTGTTTTTCAAAACATTTAATAATTTATAATTTCTTTCATGAGTAATTTTTCAATAAGTTTTCATAACTCATGCTATTCTAAATCTAATTAATACTTCATTTTTAAATGGAGTTATATGTATATCAGAAGCATTATTTTTTAGTGCTAAAGAAACTATTTTTCTCAAAAATAAATTTGGATCAAAAGATGTATCTTTTATCATTAATTATATATTTTATATTTAAATAAAAATATACTTAAATTTAATTAGATTTTCTATTAAATTTAAGATCTCATATTTTTATATATTCAGGTAATTTAATTATATTTCAAATTTGCAAATAAGCTCAAGATTCTTTAAAAAATCTTGAATTTAAATTTTTATTTCATTTATTAAAATCAATAATTTTATTAATTATATTAACAATATCATTATTTTTTTTAAATCAATAATTATTTTTTACAATATTCCATAAAGTATCTCAACTTTTTACTTTATAATCTATACTAGAAATATTTTCTTCTTCAATATTATTTTCATATACACTATCTTGTCTATCATAAGTTCATAAAGATTCTTGTGATTTTCATTCAACACTTTTTTCCTCTATATCATTTCTATATGTAGGAGGTGTTATTCTATAGCTAGGTACAGGTCTTTTATATCTACCATATTTACCATAAGCAACTATTTCTTGTTCTGTTTTTTTTGCTTCTTTTTCTACTTCTATCTCTTTTTGTGATTTTGATTGAGATTTTTCAGATTTTTCATTTATATTATAATCTAAATCTAAATTTTTTAAATAAAAATTTCATTGTTCATCTTTTGTCTTAAGTAAATATCTTCAAGAATTTACTACAACTTCTCAATTTCAAACATCAGCTCTTCATATTCAGAAATTATTCAACGACATATTTGATAAATCTTGTTTTACTCAAATATAACGAAGTGCTTTTATCAATCAAGAATCAGTTTCAATACTATTTCAGATATCAATTTCATTTTCGTCAAAATTTATTTTTCAATTATAAAAAATCATTAATTCTTCATATACAATATCTATCAAATTATTTGTTAAAGTTATAGCTTGATCAAGATCTCACTTGTTTAATTTTTTGTATATATTTATAAAATCTTTTTTGTAAGAATTATCATTGTAATTTAATTCTAATACTCATAAAAATAGTTCTAATCTCTTAAATTTTTTACCATATTCTGTAAGATTCCATTCTTCATCAAAAGTATTATTCAAAATATTATCATTATCTACATTTCAAAAAGTACTAGCAACTAAATAAGTTTCATTAGTAATAATTGCTATATATTCAGAGTATGTAAATACTTCTTTTTCCTCATAAGAAGTATTACTGATATTATCATATAATACTAATTTACTAGTAATTTCACTGTCGTTAAATCGTTTTTTATCTTCTTGAGTATGTAATGAATCCATTATTTTATTCAAAATCTCTATATTATAAAATCATTTTTTTCAAAATCTTGATCAATTTGATTTATTTTCTTGAAAATTTATAATATTTTTAATTTTGGAATATAAACTAATTCTATTTTCTAAATCTACTAATGTCATTCATTCAGGCAAATTTAAAATCCATTCTTTAAATTCAGGAAATTTTTCTTTCAAAGAAAGAATTCTATTATTTTCTTTTATTAGATAATCCAATGAATTTTGATTTATACCCAAATTACTTCTTATATCTCTCAAAGATATTCAAACATTATCAATAATTTGATCAGTTTTATTTTTTTTATAAATTTCTAATTTTACAATTTCATCAATAAGATCGTAAAAAAATTTTGATAAATGTTCTTCATTTTCTCATAATGAATTTAAAATAAAATTTTTAAATTTTTGAATTTGACTTTTATTTGTCCAATCTATAGATTCCAAATCATAATTAAAATCGTATATAGACATTATGGGAGTAAAAAAATCTACCCAGTCTACAAATTCTATATTTTCATTAGATCTTTCATTTTCTTCTATTATATATTCAAAATTTTCTTTCATTTTTAAAATAAAAAAATAAATAATATATCTATAATATACATTATTTATTTTTTGTCAAAAAATCGTGTTTATTTTTGTTTAAACTTATCTTTGTAGAGTAAAATTTCTAAATTCTTGATCTAAACAAGGATTTGCAAGAAAATAAAGATAGATTTGTGTACTACACAAATTTTATAATTTTATTTTAAATAATTTAAATATTTTTTCTTGAAGCTCATTTATTTATTTTACTTTATTTATATGTATATTATATATTTTAAAGTAAACTTTACTTATACAAAGAAATTGCCTACAGAATCAACAAAATTCACTCTTTTCTTTAATTTAGGTGCAGAAGGTTAGCATAAAATCTAATCTTCTGCAATAATAAAAATAAAAAAAGTTTGAAAAGTTAATTAAGAACTAATAAAAATAATAAATAAAAAAGGTGTAATTAGTGGAAATTTATGAAAAAATATGTAGAAAGGAGGTATTAAAATTAAGTTTAAATGTTTTTAAATTTTAAAATATTAATTTTAATTTATTTTATTGCTTTAATTTTTTTAATTATTTTAAGTTTTTTCTTTAATTATATATTAATATTATTAATATTTATTATGTTTATTCCATTTTTAAGAATTTTTTATATCAGAGAATTATTTTATGATTTTTCTATAAGCTTGTATAATTTTTATAATATTTGATTTTTTGATAATATTGAAAAAGAATTTATTAAAAATAATGAAGAAAAAAATAAAGAAAAAGAAAAAGTTGATTTTAATTCTGAACTTGATGAATTAAAAAATAAAATAATTTAATTATTAAAATAATTTTATTGTAGTTAATATTTAAATTTTGTACATTTTTCAAAATTTATTTCTTCAATTCATATTTGTTTTTTTAAATTATTTATTCTAGTTTCTGTCATAGGATGAGTTCCAAAAAATTCTACAAATTTAGGATTTTTAGATTGATTTTTTTGAAAAAAATTTAAAACACATCAAGGATTTAGTCATTTTTTTTGTACAAAATTTATTCAATAATTGTCTGCATTAATTTCCATATTTTTACTTAATATATTTCACATCATTGAAGTAATTTGAGAAAAATCAAATCAAATATTGTATCAAATATATGAAAAAGTAGTTTGAAATGGAAAATTTGTTGTAAACATTCTTAATGGATCCCTGTTTTCTATATGACCTTTTTCATGTCATATTACAAATAAAATTTCTTCTTCATATTTTATTTCTTCCAAAAGTCATTTTGTAATTGCTATATTTCATCATATACTTGCAAATGCATTAGCATCCTCAATATCCCGTAAATATAAATTGTAAGGAAAATCTTCTAATTTATTTCAAAATATTTTTTTATCAAATTTTGAAAAATTTTCTTCATTTTTTAATAAATTTCAAAACATTTTTATCTCTTTTTCCAAAGATATATTTGCTATAATTACATAAGAAAACATATAAAATCACAAAAATCATACAACAATAAATATTATTAATATAGAAATCATTTTGATTCACCATTTTATATTTGGTCTTGATGGAACTGTTTCATCTACTTGAATTGGTAAATTTATTTTTTTCATGTTTTTTTAGATATAATTGATTTTTAAAAAAAAATGATTATCTTTAAACAACTAGTTATTTATTTTTAATAAACATTAAACTTAATAAATCTTATGAAAACTAATATTAAATGTCCAGAGTGTCAAAATAGTTTTGAAATACAAGAGAATAAATTAGAAAAAGACATAGAATGTCCTCATTGTTATAATGTTTTTTCTCCCAAAATGCAAGATAAAAATGAAATTTATCAAAAAAATAAAGAGTTTAAACCATATAAATCAAGTTATATTATTTTTAATTCTTTTTTGTTATGGCTATGAATTTTGTCTGCAATTATTTCTCTTTTCTTAATATTTTTTTTAGGAAAAGTTTTTGCTATATTGTTTATTGTTTCTTTTATAATATGAGCAATAGGTTTTTGGTTGGTAAATATAATGTATGATAAAGAAAGATATTTAATAAAAGATAATGAAATTATTTATTGATATTGAACATTATTTCAAGATAATGAAGTAAAATTAAATTTTAAAAAAATAGTGCAAGTAAAAACTACTTTATGATTTTTTCAATGGAATATTTTTGGTACTTGAACTGTTATTATAAAATCTGCATGAAGTGGTACTACAAATGTAAATATATATAATGTAAAAAATCCACTTCAATTACATAATTTAATACATTCTGTTATGAAAGAAAATGGATTCAATCTTTCAAAAGAAAAATTAGTTCAGGAAGCTAAACCACATACTTTATGAGTTATATTAGATATTTTAGGTAAATATTTGTGAATTATAATATTTATTCTTGTACCATTAATTCCAGCAATATTAGATATAGATAATCAAGTAAATTTAATAATAAATTTATGATTTATTTTAATTTTATTACTTACAGTTATTATACCTACAATATTTTTGTATTTGGATACGAAAAGAAGATATTATAGAGTTTTTACTGATGCAGTATATTTTACTGATTGATTTTTGACTAGAAGATATAGTTTTATTCCTTTTGAAAACATTTCTGATGTTGCTAATGATCAAAATTTTTTGGAAAAAATATTTGGTATTCATGATGTAAGATTAAGTTGACAATGAAGTAATAATCAATTTATATTCAAAAATATTCTTTATTGAGAAATTATGATGGAGAATATAAGATATCTTAAAGATAAAACTATTTTATCAACTAGTTCTCAAAAAAATAATTTTGAACAAAAAGAAAAATCTTGAAATCTTGTTGAAGAAAATTGAAATATTGATAATGAAATAGATGAACAAATATGATATAAAAATTACTTGGAAGAAGCTTTGGATTATGATAAATCTTTTGAAGCAAGATATAAAATGGATATGTTGAAAAGTATTGCATCTACTATTCCATTTATTATTATTCCTCCTGTATTTATAATACTTTTAATTTACAAAATAATAATTGTAAAATCATATGATTTTGTAGTAAAAAAAGATAGTATAGAAAGTCAATTTAGTTTTCTTAGCAATAAACAAGATATTTTTAGTATAGAAAGAATTACAAAACTTAATTTTGAAGAAAGTTTAATAGATAAATTATTTTGAACTTGTAGTATAAGATTTAGTTCAATTTGATCTTGATATGATATTGTTTTTAGAGACATAAAAAAAACAGAAAATTTATATCAAAATATTAAAAATAAATTATGACTTAAAGAAGATAATTTATTGAAAAAATTTGATATAAATTTTAATATAATTGAATATATTAAATCAGAAATATTAACAGTTATTACTTTTGTATCAATATTTATACCTTTAAGTATATTTTTAATTTTTTTTACTTATAGAATAGAAATATTTTTTTCTGTATTAATTTTATTTATTTTGATATTTCTTATCAAAATATTTTATCTTAAATATTATTATTCTTCAGATTGGTATTATCACAATATGTACAAAAATATGATTGAATCTATTAATTGAATAATTATTCAAAAAAAATCTTATTCATTGATAAGATATTTAAAATGAATTAAAATAAAAAAATATCCATTTACTAATACTTGAAGTATTTATATTAATGTTGCTTGAGAACAAGTAATAAATACAAATAACTGAAATTATGTAAAATCAAATTATATACAGATAGATTTTATTAAAAATGTTTTTGAAAAACTTAATCAAATTGATCAATTATTATCAGTAAATAAATTAGATACTACTGAATTAAAAAATGATAAACCTTGTATATATAATTCATTAGTTCCTTTATTTATAGTTTTATTTATTTTGTGTGCTGTTTTAATGTTGCTTGATTTAATATTATGAATTTTATGATTAATTATTTCAATGATTATAATATTTTTGATACGATGGTATATTAAAATACAATTTTTTAGTATTCAAAAAGATAGAGTATTATATAGTTATTGAATAATATATAAAAAATATCATAGTATTAGATTAGATAGAATAGATTTTGTTGAATCATATCAATGATTAATAAATAAAATATTTAAGAATTGAAATGTTTATATATATACTATATGAAGTTCAAAAACAGAAATGACTGTCAATAATATTGATGATTATCAAGAATTTTATCAAAAATTAAAGGATTATAAATAATAAATTATGAGTTATTTAATAAATTAATAATTTAAACCAAAATACTATGTTAAAAATTCAAAAACTGAAATTACAAAATATAGATAATACTGCTGAAAATATTGAAATAATATGAAAACTTTTTCCACAAGTAATTACTGAAAAAGAAGATGAAAATTGAAAAATAATTAAAGCAATAGATTTTGATTTATTAAAACAAGTACTTTCCAAAGATTTGGTAGAAGATAATAATGAAAGATATCAATTAAACCGACCTTGAAAAAAAGCAAGTATTCTCAAAGCTAATACTCCTATAAACAAAACTTTAAGACCTGCACCAGATGAAAGTGTAAATTTTGATAATACTGAAAATCTTTATATTGAATGAGATAATTTTGAAGTATTAAAAATTTTACAAGAATCATATTTATGAAAAGTTAAGATGATTTATATAGATCCACCATACAATACTGGTCAAGATTTTGTTTACAAAGATAATTTCAAAAAATCAAAAGATGATTATGAAGATGATTTATGAGTAGAAGATGAAGAGTGATGAAAGTTATTTAAAAATACAGATACTAATTGAAGATTTCATAGTGATTGGCTAAGTATGATGTATGAAAGACTAGTTGTTGCTAGAGATTTATTAAAAGATGATTGAGTTATTTTTATGAGTATAGATGATAATGAAGTTCATAATCTAAGAAAAATTGCTGATGAGATTTTTGGAGAGGAGAATTGTGCATGAGTTATAACTATTTTAAAATGAAATGCACAAAATGATGCTGAAAATATACAAGTTAATCATGAATATGTTTTATGTTATATTAAAAATAATATTAAAATAAGAAATATAAAATCTGAAAAAATTTTAGTTTTCAAAGATCAAAAATGATATTATTATAAATGAAGTTGAATAACAACTGGATGAGAATGATGAACATTAAAATCAAGACCTAATTTAGGTTGGACACTATATTATAATCCAACTACTTGAGATAAAATAATTAAAAATGATTATAATAAAGAATTAATAAATACAAGTAATGATGAAGAAATTATATATGAAAACGACAATATATTATTACAAAAATGATATAGAATTATTAGAGCCCCTAAAAAAATGAAATGAATTATGATGTTGGACTTGGCAATTTTCAAAAGCAAAAGATGAGCTTTATAATTTATGAATAACCGATAGTTTTAATATTTATAAAAAAGAATATATAAATGAAAAATATGTTATAAAGGAAAATGATAAATTATATTTTATAAAAAATAAAGAATTTCCTATTAAATCTTTTATTGAGATAAAAAGTTGAACTTGAACAACTAACTTAAAAGAATTGTTTAATAAATGAAAAGTATTTGATTATTCAAAAAATGAAAAAATGATTTTTGAATTAATATCTAGAGTAGAAATGAATAAAAACGACATAATCCTAGATTTCTTTTCTTGATCAGCAACAACAGCACATGCAGTAATGCAACTAAATGCAGAAGATGATTGAAATAGAAAATTTATTATGGTACAAATTCCTGAAGCTACTGATGAAAAATCTGAAGCATACAAAGCTTGATACAAAAATATTTGTGAAATATGAAAAGAAAGAATTAGAAGAGCTGGGAAGAAAATATTGGAGGAGATGAAAGGACAAGATCTCTCGGCAAGCTCAAGATGACAAGAGTCTGTCATTTCGACCGAAACGAAGTGAAGTGGAGAAATCTCAAAACAAGATCCCTCGACTTCGCTCGAGATGACACAAGAAGAGAAATCTTTAGACATTTGATTTAGAGTTTACAAAGTAGATTCTAGTAATATAAAAGATGTTTATTTTCATCCAAATGA
>NZ_JAEDAM010000030.1 GCF_018420025.1 Candidatus Vampirococcus lugosii
AAGAAATACATATTTGTGAAGAAAATGATATATTAAATTGATGTTATTCAGAAATCAAGATAGATTCTATTTCTGATAATTTAATTAGCATTATAATAAAAAATTGAAAAATAATTGATTTTAATACAGTATGCAAAAAAGGCAAGGGCAAGAGTATTGAAGTAGAAAAAAATCTATTTTTGATAAATAAAGGGAATAGTTGATTTATTTTAAGATTTTAGATTAAAAGTTAAAGATTTTAGATTAAAAGTTAAAGATTTATTACAAGAATATACATTAAATACATTATTAACTAAATTAAAAAATATAAGTAAAGTTTACTTTAAAATAGATAATATATAAATAAAGTAGAATAAATAAATGAGCTTCAAGAAAAAAATTTAAATTATTTAAAATAAGATTATAAAATTTATGTAGTACATAAAAATATTTTTATATTATTCTAAATCCTTGTTTAAATCAAGGATTTAGAAATTTTACTCTATAAAGATTAGTTATTCTTTTTTAAACTAATTTTATTAATATTTTCTATTTAATTATCTATTAAATCAACAAATATTTATTATAATTGAAATATAAAAGTTTGTTTATGATTAAAAATTAAAAACTTAATATTAAAATATATTTTTTAAATATATAATATTAAATTATGAAGAAAATAAATGAAGATTTTGTTTGTGCTAAATGTTGAAAATATGTTCCTATTGCCAAAATTTCTTGTAGGAATCATTGTCCTTATTGTTTTACAAGTATGCATCTGGATCAAAAAATTCCTTGAGATAGAAAAAGTGAATGTAAATGAGAAATGTTTCCTATAGAGTATAAATTATCTAATTGAGAAATTAAAATTTTATTTAAATGTAAAAAATGTTCTGATATACATTGGAATAAATCAAATATAGATGATGAAATATCTTGTTTGGATGAATATATTAAAAAATATTATATAGAATTTATTTAAATCATATTAAAAATTTTTTATTTTTCTTATTTGAAATATGCTAGGGTAGTGGTTTTTATCTTAAAAATATGATAAAAAATATAATTTCAAATATTTGACATAATACAATTTTATCAATATAATATTTTATTATTATTATAAATAATTTTATTTATTCAAAAATAAAAATGGAAAATTTTGTACAAAGATTAAATGAGTTGCAAGATAAAACAAGTCAATTTGATGATGAAGAAAAAAAAGATAATTTTAATAAAAAAATTGATAATTTAAAAGAAAAAATTGATAATTGAAATGAAATAAATAATGAAGAAATTGAAGAAGAAATTGAAAGAATGGAAACTGAATTGAAAGATATAGAACAAGAAAAAGAAAAAGAGAAACAAGAATTAAGTAAAGAAACTAAAGATCAATTGGAAATATTATCTAGTTCAATAGAAGCTAATAATTTAATAGAATCTTGAGCAAAAATAAAAATTGCAGATAGTATAGATTTAGATTTGCAAGAAACAAAAGATAAAACTAGAAAAATAACATTTTTGGAAAAAACATTAAGATCCTTTTGAGATATATGAAAATTTATATCAAATGTTTTGTGGGGCAAAACTAAACAAGAAAATATTGATAGTAAAAATGATAATGAGAAAATAAGTGAACTTTTGGAAAAAAAATGATTTGCTGATAATACTGATATAATTAAATGAACTTTTAATATAATTAATCAAGTACCCTTTGACAAATTTATGAAAGAAATAAATAATGAAAATAATTCTATTGCTGATATTCAAGTTTATATTGATACTTATTTATCTTCAAAAGAAGAACCTGAAAACTTGAATTTTAATCAAAAAAATTTTTTGGAAAAATATATTACATTGATAAGATTAAATAAAGATTATATAAATGAAAATATGAAAGAAAAAAATCATAAATATACAATTTCTGATATCAATGATAAATTATTTTCAATATGAACCAGTCAAGCTGTTTTTAATGAATGAACTACAATTATAGATTGGAAAGATTATTACAAAAAAGAAGAATGAAAAAAATATAATAGACCAAATTCAACATCAAATTGATCACAATTGTATGCAAATGAAATTTATATTGATAATTATGAAAGTTTGCAAAATCTTACATTAGAACAAATACGAAATCTTGATGAACAAAATATATTAGATATACTAGATTATAGTATACAAGATTCAATTAAAAATTCTTGAAATGCTTTACCTATCAATATTTCTTATTTTAAAGATCAAGAAAAACAAAAAGCTTATGAAAAATTAGCTTGAGAAAAAAATATAGAAATACCAAATCAAATTAATTTTAATGATAATTATCAACTTGTTATTTGACAAAATAATTATATCATGAAATATGAATGGAATTCAATTAATCCATTTAAATCACGAGAACGATATCAAGCAAAACCAAATGATTGATACCAAATGTGATTTGAAAACGATAATTGAACTATAAATATTAATCTTGATGCAGAAATATGATGAAATTATAGTTATAGAATTGATTACAATAAATTTTCTGAAACAGTATCATCACTTATTTATAATTGAAATTATGAATTAACTTGATTAGATGCTCATAATAGAATATGAAATAAAATTAAATTTATGAAAACATAAATAAAAATAATCCAGAATTTAATCTGGATTTTTATATATTAATAAAATATTTTTTTGCGATATATAAAAAAATCTATATACTAATAATTAAAGTGTATTTTTGATTTTTTTTATATGTTAAAATAGTCTAAAACTAATGCATAATTTCTTAAATAAAATATTTTGGTTTATATTAATATTATTTATATTGATTTTTTTATTTTTATCTAATGAATTTGAAGGTCTTTGATTTATTGTTATTATTATTTTAATAACATTAAAATTAACTTATTTTTCAAAAGAAAATATAGAAAAACAAATTAAAGAATATAAAAATAATATTAAACAAGAAATAATAAATGAGTTAAATATTGAAATAAATAATTCTACATATACAAAAGAACAAGAAACTACAGTTGATAAAGAACAAGAAGAATATGTTGATAATCAAAATATTAATTATGATAATTCTTTTGCTGAAACAAAAGAAAATATATTGACAAATAATAATATTAAAAATAATAATTTAGACAATAGTATAAAAGATAATAATTTAGATAATAATTCTTTTGCTGAAACAAAAGAAAATATATTGATAAATAATGATATAAAAGATAATAATTTAGACAATAGTATAAAAGATAATAATTTATCTATATCTGAAATAGATGAAAATGAAAAAGATGAAAATGAAAAAGATGATAATTTAACATTAGATCTTAAAATAAAATATTCTATAAAATCATTTTTTTCAACAAATATAATGGCAAAGATATGATGAATACTTTTGTCATTATGATTATTGTTTTTTATGAGTTTAATTTATACTTATTTAAATGATTTTGCAAAAATAATTATATGATTTTCATTCTGATTTATTTTATTTTTATGAGCTTTTTATTTATGAAAAAAATGATATTCACTTGAAAGTAAAATATTATTTTGAGTTTCAATTCTTATAAATTATATTGTTATACTTTCTGGTAGATTTATATTGGGTTGAGAAGATTGATATTTATGACCTATTCTAACTTTTATTTTATTATTAATGAATACATGATTTTCTGTATATATATCATATACTATAAAATCAAATAATATTTTATTATTTTCAATATTTTTTGCATATATTATTCCATTTTTAATTTGATGAGAAGATAGTGCAAATAATATTTTATTAATTATTATATATTCTGTATTTATAAGTTTAGCTTCATTAGCTTCTTCATATATTAAAAATAAAAATTGAGAAGAATGAACTAGTATTGTATTAAATTATTTTAGTATCATATTATGATCATTGCTTATATTAACTACTTCCATTTCTACAAGTCATGAATATTTATTTATATTACAGCTTTTGTGATTTAATTTAATTGTATTTTTAAATATATATTTTGCATATACTAATAATTACAAAAAACATATTATAAATATGTTTGTAGCATCTTTTGTATTATTATTATTATTTTTAATTGTTTGAGTTTCTTCCCTTTGAGAATGAATTCAAAATATATGGATTATATTATCATATGTATTTTCATTATTTTGAATAAATATATTTATATTGTATTTAGTTTTATCTTGATTTATTGTTTGACAAATTATTTATTTGTTTTATGTTTCTTTATTTCTTTTCTTTGTATTTGTATTAAGTTTTAATAATTTATTGTTTTTTTATTTTATATTCCCATTGATTCTATTTTTAAAATTTTTGATATTGTATTTAATATTTTATAAATCTTGAAAAAAAACTCAATTTTATATATTTATTATATTAATATGAGTTTTCATATTATATAATAATTGATATTTATTTATGAATAATTCATATGAAATAACATTGATTAATTATTTTATGATATTTTTTACTTCATTAATATATTTACTATTTTCATACTTTTTTTCTTTCAAAAAATGATATAATTTTTTATATGTTTTATGAACTTATTTTTTCATAGCTATTTTTACACCTTTTATAGATTATGAATCTAGCAATATTATTTATACTTTATTCTTTATAATAATTTTTAATATACTTAGTTTCTCTCTTCCTATTTTTAATAAAAATTTGATAGAATATAATATATACAGTCTTATCAAATGACTTTTGGTTTCTATATTGTATGTTATATTTTCATATTATGAATTACGAAATTCTTTTTGAATTTCTATTAATTTTTGATATTTTGTTATTTTAATTTCAATTATATGTTTTATAATTTGATATTATATTAGTATCAAAAATAATATAAATATACTCTCTAATGAGAAACTAGAAGAAAAACAAGAAAATATAAGAAATTCTTCGTATTTATATATTTTTAGTTCAGTTCTTATATTTATGCTTTCAATTATTATTATTTTTTCTGATAATATATATTGAATTGATGCTTTTGCACGGCTTTGTATATCATCTATTGTATTTTTACTTTATAGTAGAACTTCTATACATAAATTATTAGTTTTTTGAATAATAATTTTTACTATGTGAATAATAAAATATTTTGCATCTCTTTGAGAAATTGTAAATAGTTCTTCATATGAAATATATTATATTTTTTCATTTTTAATTATATTGTTAATTCTTTATATAAATATAATAAAAACTAAAAAAGCAAAAGATAATTATCTTTATTATATATATTTTCTTCATTTTTTATGAATATTAATTACATATGGTGGAATATATGTTATTTTAAATTCGTATTTTGATGTTAATTTATTAGTTTATTTATGAATTGTTAATTTAATTTCATATATATCATATAAAGAATTAAATTTTCCTTTATTATTAAAAGTTAATTGATTTATTATTTATATGATAACTTTTTTTCAATTATTTATAACAAATTTAATAAATCCATATTTTTATAATTATATATTTACATTAATTATTTTAATAATATCATTTTTAGATATTTATTATTACAAATTAAAATATAAATATTTAACATATATATTAATAATATATATATTATTAATATCTTCAATTTATATATATAACATTGTTGGTAATCATATTGCACTAACTATATATTGGTGATTAATATCTTTATTTTCTATATATTATTGATTTATTTTTATGAATCCTATATATAGATCTTTTGGTTTATTGATTATTTCAATTACTATTACTAAAATGTTAATGTATGATATATGGGCTAATTTAGATAATTGAGTTATAAGAGTTTTTGCATTTATGTTAATATGAAGTATAATGATATATTTATCAATGTTATATTGAAAATATAAAATATCTGCAAAATCTGATTTCAATATACTGATAGATAAGTTAAAAAATTAGTTTAAATATAAAAAATATAATCAAAAAAACTTGTAATAAACTAAAATATATCAAATTGTATTTTGTATCATTTTTTGTGTTAAATATATTATATATTTTCTCAAAATTAGTTAATTTTCTCTTGAATTTTTCAATAGCATCTATATAATATAGGTGCTATCATAAGATGATATGATAAATTATTTACATTTTAAAAAATAAATAAATTATGTGAAAAATTATATGAATAGATTTATGAACAACTAATTCTGCTTTTGCTTATACATTATGAGAAAATCCAGAAATTATAGCAAATGCAGAATGAGATAGAACTACTCCTTCAGTAGTTTATATAAAATGAGAACAATTATTGGTATGAAAATTAGCAAAAAGAAAAGCAGTTTTGGAGCCAAACAATGTTATTTATGAAGCCAAAAGATATATTGGTAGGAAATATTCAGAAGTAAAAGAAGAATTAAAAAATATTTCTTATAAAGCAAAAGAATGAAGTGATTCTTGAGTTGTATTTGAAATAGATGGTAAAGATTATAAACCGGCACAAATATCAGCATTTGTTTTGCAAAAAATTAAAGATGATGCAGAAAAGTTTTTATGAGAGAAAGTTGATAGTGCTGTAATTACAGTTCCTGCTCACTTTAATGATTCCCAAAGAAATGCAACTAAAGCTGCTGGTGAAATTGCTGGTCTTAAAGTAGAAAGAATAATTAATGAACCAACTGCTGCAGCTCTTGCATATTGAGTTTGAAAAAATAAAGATGAAAAAATAGCGGTATATGATTTATGATGAGGTACATTTGATGTAACTATTTTGGATATATGATCAGAATGAACTTTTCAAGTTTTGGCAACAGATGGTGATACTCATTTAGGTTGATCAGATTTTGATAGTAGAATAATTGATTATTTGAAAAAAATATTTAAAGATTCTGAATGAATAGATTTGGATAATGATACTATGGCTTTACAAAGACTTAAAGATGAAGCTGAAAACACAAAAATTCAATTATCTCATTCTGATAGTGTTGATATAAATATTCCTTATATAACTACTTGAAAAGATGGACAACCAAAACATTTGCAAACTACTATAAGTAAAGCTCAATTTGAAAATATGATAAAAGATTTAGCTGATAGAACTAGAAAACCTGTACAAAATGCTTTAAATGATTCTTGATTAAAAGCTAGTGATATTAATGAAGTTATTTTAGTTTGATGAAGTACTAGAGTTCCTTTAATTAAAAGAACTGTAAAAGAATTATTTGGAAAAGAACCGAAAATGACTGTAAATCCTGATGAAGCTGTGGCTGCTGGTGCTGCTGTTCAATGAGGTATATTACAATGAGATAATACGGATATATTATTATTAGATGTTACTCCTTTATCTTTATGAGTTGAAGTTGAAGGTTGAATTCTGGATGTAGTAATTGCAAGAAATACAACCATTCCAGTAAGTAAGAGTAAAACTTATACTACTGCTCAAGATAATCAACCTGCTGTATCTATTAATGTTTTTCAATGAGAAAGAACTATGGCACAAGATAATAAAAATCTTGGTATGTTTAATCTTGATTGAATTCCTCCTATGAGAAGATGACAAGCACAAATTGAAGTTACTTTTGATATAGATGCAAATGGTATATTAAATGTATCTGCAAAAGAGAAAACTACTGGTAAAGAACAAAAAGTAACTATTCAATGAGCAACTAATATTTCTGAAGAGGAAGTTAGTAAAATGCAAGCTGATGCAGAAAAATTTGCTGAAGAAGATAAAAAAAGAAAAGAACTTATTGAACAAAAAAATCAATTAGATTCTATGTCATATCAACTTGAAAACTTCCAAAAAGATAACGAAGATAAGATGGAACAATCTGATAAAGATAAAATTGCTGAACTTATATCAGAAGCTAAACAAACAAAGGAAGATCCAAATGCAAGTCTTGAACAAGTAAAAGAAAAAATTGAAAAATTACAAAAAGAAATACAAGATATAATGCAAAAAGTATCTGCAACAAATCAATCACAAGAATGAACAGAATGAAACTCTGAACAAACACAATGAGCAGAAACTACTGAAGCTGAAGTTATACAAGATGATGAAAGCGAAAATAAGAATAAATAATATATTAAATATAAAAAAGAATTGTATTAATTTACAATTCTTTTTTAATATATAAAATTTTTTAAAATCCAAGAAGAAACTATAATTCATGTTTCTGCTCTCAAAACACTATTTCATAAAGAAATTTTCTTATAATTAAATTTTTCTAATATTGAATAATCATAATTTGAAAATCATCATTCTGGACCACATATTCCCCATAAATTTTTTTTATCAAAATTTGATTTTTCAATATTTATTAAATCAATTCCCCCAAAATCAAATATACATAAACTTATATCTTCCAAAAAATCTAATAAATTATCTATTTTTTTTATTTTTGGTAATGCAAACATTCAACTTTGTTGTACTGCATCTATTGATATTTTTTTAAATTTTTCAAATTTTTTATCTGAAATATTTTTTATTTGACTATTTGAAGATTTCCAAAAAATAATATTTTCTATTCATATCTCAGTTAATTTTTGGACTATTAAATCCATTTTATCAAAATTATTTAGTATTGGAACTAAATATCAAGATTTTTTTTGTAAAATATTTATTTTTTGACAAAAAGTAATTTTTGCAATTATTTCATCTTTCTTAATTTCATATAATATTACTGTATATACATTTATATTACTTAATTCTCAATAAAAAAAAGGTTTATGAATTTGAAATTCATATCCAGATTTAGCTCTAAGAACATTTTTAATTTTATTAACAACATTTAAATCTCAAATATAAATATAATTATTTTTTTTATCAAAACTAGTTATAAATTTTTGCATATTATTTTTTATTTTTCTATAGATTTATCTATTTTTTCTGATGATGATGCCAAACTAGCAATAATTATTTTTCAATCTATAAACTTATATATAGGTATAATAAAAAGTCTAATTAATAAAAGAATAGCAATAAAATAGAATATAAAAACATATTCAAAATCTTCTCAAAAATCTTCTATTCAAAAATAGTCAACAAATATAATATATGAAATTATTATATTCATAATCTCCAAAAGAATAAGTACAGTTCAATCATCATTAAAATTTCTTATATACTTAATATATTCTTTTGTTATATTTATTTTAGAAACTTTTTTCTTATATTTTTGAAATATTTCATTTCAAGGATAATATTTATTTGCAAAATTGACCAAATTTTTACATCTAATATAATCTTTATCTTGCCAAGATTTTTTTATCATTTGTTCCAAATTCATTTCATGTACTGGATTTTTCATCTAATATGTTTAATATGAATAAACTATTTAATTTAAAAAATTCTATTTTTATATAAAATATATTAAAAAACTAAAATTTTAATAACTTAAAACTTTTTTTCAATAAATAATATTATAAATAGAAAAAATATTAAATCTAATTAATAAAAGAATAGCAATAAAATAAAATATAAATGTATATTCAAAATTTTCTATTCAAAAAAATTTAATAAATATTAGATATGTAAAATATATACTAATAACTTCCAAAATAATAAATAAAATTCAATTATCATTAAAATTTCTTACATATCTAATATATTCTTTTTTTATATTTATTTTAGAAATTTTTCTTTTATATTTTTGTCATATTTCATTTCAAGGATAATATTTATTTGCAAAATTGACTAGATTTTTGCATCTAATATAATCTCTATTTTTCCAAGATTTTTTTATCATTTGTTCCAAATACATTTCTTGTACTGGATTTTTCATTTTATTTATAAATTATTATAAATAAATTATTTTATTTTAGAAATCTTAATTTTTTCATCTAACTGATCTTGAACAGATTTTAATAACTTAGGACTTTCTTTTAATAAATTTGAAAGATTTTCTTTTCATTGTACTTTTTTGTCTCATACTGAATAAAATGCTCCTGATCTTTGAATTATATCAAAAAACATAGCAGCATCCAATAGATCAGACATTTTATCAATTCATTGATTAAATTTAACAGTTATTTCAGCAGTTTTAAATGGAGGTGAAATTTTATTTTTAACAACTTTAATTTTAGCTTTATATCATATTTGTTCTTTATCTTCTTCTATCTTTTCTCACCTTCTAATTTCTATTCTTTGAGATGCAAAAAATTTAAGTGCATTTCATCCAGATGTAACTTCAGGACTTCAAAATATAACACCTATTTTACTCCTTATTTGATTAATAAAAATAACAGTAGTACCAGTTTTGGAAAGAACTCAAGCTAATTTTCTTAAACCTTGTGACATAAGTCTTGCTTGTAATCACATATGACTGTCTCCCATATCTCATTCTATTTCAGCTTTTGGAACTAATGCTGCAACACTATCAATAACTATTAATTTAATAATTCATGTTTGTGCCAATTCTTGTGCAATTTGTAAAGCTTGTTCACCATAATCAGGTTGTGATAAAAGTAAATCATCAGTTTTTACTCATAATTTTTTTGCATATTCTGGATCCAAAGCATGTTCTGCATCAATAAATGCAGCCATTTCTCATTTTTTTTGTATTTCTGAAATGGCATGTAATGCAAATGTTGTTTTACCACTACTTTCAGGTCAATAAATTTCAACAATCCTACCATGAGGATAACCACCACCAACTATAGTATTCATAATATATGATCATGTAGAAAATGTACTTATCTTACCATAATCAATATTGTCTCATAATCTCATTATAGATCATTTTCAAAATTCTTTTTCAATACTTTTGAATGCATCAGTTAATATTTGTTTTTTATCTGTCATAATTATTATTTAATTTATAAATTTAACACTATGATTGTTCTTTATGTGAATTTGGATTATTAACTTTGAATAATAAAGATACTATTTCATTTATATCTAATTTTTCACAAAATAATCAAATTCACTTCAATCATTCTTCAACTATATTTGTTCTTACATCCAAATGTTTTTTATTCTTTACAAAATTTCTATATCTACTTACAACTTTTTCTGGATTTTCTTTTGAATCTAAAACATCCATCAATTTTTTCCACCAAGGCTTAGATATTTCTTGAGTATCATTAGCACCATGATAATAAGGTATTATCACATAAAATTCTTTAGTATATATTAATCATTGATTAGAATTTATTTTTTCAAGATAATTATAATATTCTTTACCTTGTCGTTTCAAAACATCATTTTCAATTCCATCAATTTTTTCTTCAATGAAAGAAATGTAATCAGTAAGATCAAGATAAGTACTGCGAGCTAATATTTGTATAGAAAAATCTAATCAATTTATAAATCTTTTGTACTGTTCTATAACTACTTGTTGTTCATCATAATTTCTAAGATCAAGATTTAATCAAAAGACTTTAATAATAGATCTTAATCATCAATCTTTTAATATAACTACATTATTTCTTATCTCTGATATATCCAATAGATTCTCTGTATTAAATTGATTTTCATTTTGTTTAGATTTTTTAATTTTTTTAGCTTCGTCATACATTTTTAATTATACAATCTTTTTAATATAAAATTAACAAAACTTTTATCAAACATATTATTTCAATAAATCCTCAAACAAAGTATCTAAATCAATTTCTTCATCTTCATCTTCATTTTCATCAACAGAATTTAATTCAGATATTTTAACTTCAAACTCATTTTTTATATTCAATAATATTGCATATATCAAATTTCTATTTTGAAATGAAAGATTAAAAGATTCAACTTGAGAAAATATACTTGATAATTTTTCCAACTTATCAGACAAAATTTCTGAATCTTCTATATTTTTAACATAATTTTGAGTCATTAATTTTATATCTTGATATTCTTGTTTATTTTTAGTATTAAGTCTATTAAACATATTATCTACTTCTTTTTTCCTTTCAGATAAACTTTTTTCAGCTTTTTCAGATAAAGTTTCTCTGTTTATTTCTATATTTTCATTATTTTCTATGTTTTCATTATTTTCTATATTTTCATCATTTATATTTTCAAATCAAACTTCCAAAACTTTTCAATTCCACCATCATAAAGTAATATCAGCTTGATAAAAATTATTTCAATCTGTATAAGAAACTCTAGCAGTATTTGATTCAATCCAATCTATATTTGTAACTTCAAAATATTCTTTACCAATAGGTTCATAACTAGACATAGATGTTATATATCTATGTATATGATTATTGTATATTTTAGTAAAATCTAAACTATTAATATATTCTTCTGTATATATTTCTTCTGGACTTTTTCCTTCAATATTTTCTTCTTCAACATTTTCTTCTTCAACATTTTCTTCTTCAACATTTTCTTCTTCAATATTTTCTTCTTCAATATTTTCTTCTTCAATATTTTCTTCTTCAATATTTTCTTCTTCAATATTTTCTTCTTCAACATTTTCTTCTTCAATATTTTCTTCTTCAATATTTTCTTCTTCAACATTTTCTTCTTCAATATTTTCTTCTTCAACATTTTCTTCTTCAACATTTTCTTCTTCAATATTTTCTTCTTCAATATTTTCTTCTTTAATATTTTCTTCTTCAATATTTTCTTCTTTAATATTTTCTTCTTCAATATTTTCTTCTTCAATATTTTCTTCTTCAATATTTTCGTTATCTTGTTCCGCTCTTTCAAGTTCTTCTCTAAGAGCATCCAAATCATTATCTAAATAATCTTGAGAACTAACAAAATGTGTACCAAAAACAACTATAACAAAAAATGTAAATATAATATTTCTTTGCATTAATCTTTTAATTTAAATTATAAAAATTTATATAAACATTATAATAAAGAAATTAAATAATTCAAGTAATTTTTATTTTTTTGTGCCAGCAATGTTAAATTGTTGGTACAAATAAGATCTTTTTTAATTTTTAATAAACAATATTATGTATTTATATATTAAATATATTTTAGGTAATATAAAAATATTTTGTTGAGTTTAAGAATTATTATTTGATTTTTATATTAATTATTTATACTATTATTGACATTTTAATTTTTTATTAATATTTTAAACTTGCTGTTAAAATATTTATTTTAATATACTAAAATTCATTATTCAAAAAAGTATTTAATTTTTGTTCAAAATCATCATAAACATTAATTATAGAATCTAT
>NZ_JAEDAM010000031.1 GCF_018420025.1 Candidatus Vampirococcus lugosii
ACTAGATGGACTACACCAAGTGATGAAAATGATGAACAAGATGAAAATAATGAAAATGATGAACAAGATGAAAATGATGAACAAGATGAAAATAATGAAAGTGATGAACAAGATGAAAATAATGAAAGTGATGAACAAGATGAAAATAATGAAAATGATGAACAAGATAAAAATAATGAAAATGATGAACAAGAGGAAAATAATGGACAAAAAAAATTATCGGAATATATAAAAGAACTTGAAGAACAGATACAATCTGAACAAAAATTGATAAATAGAACAAATATTACAATTAATACTCCTATATTTGAAACTAATAATGTACAAAATACAGTAAGTAAATTAAATAATTTAATTTTACAAAAAGTAGAGAATAAGAAAATATCTTGAAAAGATTTGGAAAATTTTGTAGAAAATTATAATAACTTTTTAATGATTGTAAAGATTATTAGAGATATTAGTGATAATAATGAAATTAGAAAAGAATGAAAAACTTATGTTTCAAATATTATATGAATATTAAATTCATATGAAGAAATAATTCCTTCTAGTGAATTACAAGATAAAGAGTTTGAAATGGCTTTATCTTTCTTAAAAAGATATTGATTGACAAAATATAATAGTGTAGATGAATTTAGACCAAATGATGAGCTTACAAGACAAGAATCAGCAAGTTTTTTTGCTTGATTTGCAAAAGAAGTTTTATGAATACAAGAAACCAATAATAATTGTTCATTTATTGATATAGATAATGCAGATTATACTTTAGTACCAAAAATTAATTCTGTATGTGCTATGTGAATTATGTGAATGAATAATAATGAGTTTAGACCATTTGAAATTATAAGTAGGGCAGAGTCGTTTACAGTATTGGTAAGATCTATATTATGAGATAATTTAGATGAAACTGTAAATCCTCGGTGGGATAATTACTTCAAAGTAGCTCAAGAATTAAATCTTACTAATGAAGTTAGTACTTGGGATCAAGATAGACCTATAACTAGATATGAAATGTCTTTAATTTTATATAGAGCTTGGTTAGGTTCCGAAGAAACATTATCTCAATAATAATAATTATTTATATAAAATAAAAAACTATTTCCTTCAATGGAGATAGTTTTTTTATCAAAAATATTTTATTATCTTCATTCTATTACTACTGGTTTTTTACAATTTCAATGATCACTTTTGTCTCATGTACAATTATATCTATTTTTTACAATAGGAGAAACTTTATTTATATTATAATTATCATTTTCATCTACATAAGAATTTCTAAGAAAATTTATATCATATCTTTGAGAAACTTTGTATGCAAATGCATTATTAAATAAGAAATTATCTTGATGTATTCTCCTACCTCATGGTAAAACAACTTCTTCATTTGTATTTATTATTCATCATCAATATGTATTTCTAGAAATTATATTTCATTTTATATACAATTGTTGTTTCAATTTTTCATCATTTAAATTATATTGCATTATATCGCTTATTGTTCAATTCATATTATCTATAGAAAGTATACTTCAATCTGTTGTTATATTAGTTTGTATAGTATCTACTTCATTTCATATATATATATTTCAATTAATATTCCATCCATTTGTTTTATTAAATTTTATTGTTCCATCATTACTAAATGAATAAATTTGCAAAAATCAATCATTCTTTATTTTTATATCTGATGATATTATCATTTTACAATCTATAAATACTAATTTATTTTTTCATTCAACATCTGAAATTAAATCTATTATTATTTCATTTCAATTACAATTATATATTTCATTTCAAACATTTCTTATTTCTTTAATTTCATTTCTATTTAATTCTTTTTTTCATTTTAAATTTCTAATAACTTCCTTTCTTTTTTTATTTATATAATTAGAAAACGAAATTCAAGATCATCATATTTGATTTTCATTTCAAAATGCTAATATTTCTTCTATATTATATCATCTATTTAAAATTCATGTAATATCTATTCAAAAAAACTTTCATGCTATATTTAATCTATTTCAATCTATAGATGTATTTGGTATTAATTTAACTTTTTTTCAATCTATTTCGTATTGATAATGTCAATTATAGTATTCCACTTTATTTAAATTTGTTCATGAAATTACTATTTTTCAATCTATTTTTGAATTTCAAAATCAAGAAAAAACTTCTCATTCTTCAAATACACAATCAAAACATCAAACTGTATCTCATACAATATCAAAATCTTCCAAATTAACATTATTTATAAGTCAAGTGTATACAAGACTTATTTCATTTTCTTCGTTGATCATAATTCAATCTCAAACATTTATTCACTGAAATCATATACTTACTATATTTTGAAAATTTAATCATTTAATTTTTGTTCATATTGATATATTATCATAATTTATATCAAGTTGAGCTGATCTTACTGGTTTATAACTTCAAATTCTAATTTTAATTTCTCATTCTTCGTCTGTGCTAGTATCAAATATGTCATAATTAAATCATGTTGTGTAATTTGTATTATCTGTTTCATCTAAATCAAAAAAATTTCAAGTATCTTCTATTTTTATATTTCATAAATCAAAATTAGGTACTGTATATCAATATTGATTTAACATTTTAATATTAATATTACATTTATCTCATTTAGCTTTGGCATTACTACAGTTTGGATTTAAATAATATATTGATTCTTTTATTTGTTTATCTGGATCTAATTTAATTTTACTAGTTTCAAGACTATTTGAATTTATATTTAGATATTGTCAAAAATCATATTTTCAATCTATTTTGTAATAAATATATATTCAATTTTCATCTACTTTTTTTCAAAAAGGCATTAGTTTTATTTTAAATGGATATTTGCTATTAACATTATCTCAATTTATTATATTATAACTTATTCATTGACTTGATTCATAATTTAAATTTCATATTCATACAAAATTACTTATTCAAGTAGTTTCAAATTCTGCATCAATATTTTCTCATATATATTTATTTCAAACTCCACTTAATTTTAAATCAATATTTCAAGGAATTTCAAGATTTATATTTCAAGTAAGAACTTTATCAGTATCTTTATCGTATATTATATTTATTCATAAATTATTTTGACCAGCTATAATTCAAGATATTTTTCAATTTTTTCAATTTTTTCAATTTATTTCACTTAATTTATATCAATTTACTTTAGTTCCATCATTTTTATCAACTAAATTTTTTTCATTTAGTTTATGATCATTAATTAATATAGAGTTTATTAATTTTCAATTATTATCTCTAAGTATTATTTTATAATTTAATTTATCTGAAAAATTTGCTTTTGCATTTCATATAAATATTAATTTACTTTTATTTTCATCAATTAAATCATAAACAATTTTTCTTGATTGAATATCTGTTTTTACTAATTCCCATTGCCACATTCATAATCAATTAGAATAAGATTGTCCAGTATGATAATATAATCATTCATCACCTGGATTATTATATCTATTATCATTTTGATCAGAAAAAACATAATAATTATCGCTAATATGTTCAAAATCTATCCGTCATCAAGCTGCTAATTTTGCCATTCAACGATATTTTCAATCTCAACAAGTATATGTTCATTTATCTCAATATTGAAAATATACTTCTCATATTTTATTTGTATATCAAGTTCATATTACTGGAAAACAATGATGTTCACCTCAATCTTTTCAATCTATAATTTTAGGATTATTTTTATCAACTTTAACTTCATAAACTATTCATTCTTTTTCTCATTCAAAATTAAGTTCATCAGTGTCTTTTATTGAAGCAAAGTTAAAAAAATTTGATTCTCAATATGTTTTGATTATAGATGTTATTATTATAAATAATATTATTATCTTTTTCATTTTTATATATTTTTATTTTTAAAATATAATTACCTAATATTATATATTAATAATACTTATTTGTCAATATAATATATATAAATTATATTTTAATATTTAGAAAAATTTTATATTTTTATTTTAGTATACTACTAATATATGCCAATCATAATGCATCTGCTGCATCATCATATTCTGGAATTTTTTCCAAAGAAAATATTTTCATTACAAAATTTTGTACTGTAATTTTATTTGCTTTAGTATTTCAAGTTATATATTTTTTAAGTTCAATAGGTGATAATTCATAAATTTTAATATTTTTTTTAATTAACAAAACATATAAAACAGCTCTTACTCAATATACAAATTCTGCATTTGCTTGATTTTTATTTGTAAAAAAAAGTTTTTCCATTCATGCTTTTTGTATATTATATTGATTTATTATTTTTTCAAAAAAATTTTGTATTTCAAATATTTTTTGAAAATAATCTTCTCTATTTGGATTTTTTTTTTCTTGTAAAAGTATTCAAGCATCAATTATATTTAGATTTTTATCTATTATTGCATATCATAATTTTCTAGCACCAGGATCTATTCATATAAACATAATTTTTTTTTAAAATAAAAAGTTATTACTTAATATTATTTTTTTGTTCCAAACATTTATATATATGGTATATATATACAAAAAAATATACAGAAAAAATATAAAATAATATATTATTTAAAATAATACTAATTATATTTGGTAAAATATCACTAAATGATGATAATAATCAACTAATAACTAATGCTAAAATACCAATAAGTAATAAATAAATAAATATTGTCCAAAAATTTCATTTAGTAAATTCTTTACTCATAGATATAGCTTTTTTTCAAAAAATATCTTCATTTAATACAAGCCAAGGAAGAGGAAGTAACTTTATATAAATTACCATCATATATATATATTGAAATATAAATATTAATCAAAATATTGGTATTAATAATAATAAGTTTTTATTTGTTATGGCTCATAAAAAATCTGATGAAAAACCTGGTCAAAAGTATATATATAATATATAAAGAAATAATACTATTAATAGTATTAAACTTGGTAAAAACATAGTATACAAAAATAGAAAAAATGTTTTTATAATTTTCCATATATTTCAATATATATAAGAAATTCATTTTAGTATAGTAAATTCTTTATTTTTCAAAATATTATTTATTCAATACAAAAGTAAAAAAAATAAAAATATTCAAATAATTAAAGATAATAAGTACAAAAAAGTAAGTATATATAAATAGATATTAAAGTTATCATTTCATGTATATACTTTACCAAAAATTAATCGAAAAAATGCAAATATAAAAAGATAATTAATAATTGTATTAATAAACATAAAAAGTAAAACAATTAAAATTGATTTATTTTTTAAAACTTGTAAACTTGAATAATAAGATTTTACAAAAATTTGTTGTAAATCTATTTTATTGTATGTTTCTTCTGTCATTATATATATTTTATATAATATAAATTAATTAATTATAAATTTTTTTTAGTAAAAAACAATAACTTTTTTTAATTAATAAATTCATCAATTGCATCAAAAAATTTATCTATATCATCAAAATTATTATAAACATATAAACTAACTCTGCAACTACTCAAATATCACATAAATTTTAAATATGGATGAGCACAATGTCAACCACATCTTATACAAATATTTTTCATAGCCATAAATTCACCAAATTTTATTGCTGAGAAATTTCATTTTAATATAAAACTAAAAACTCATAATCTATTTTTGGTATTATTTTTTCAGATTAATTCAATTTTATCGGATCTTTTTAAAAATCAATCAAGCATATATTTAGTTAATTCTTGTTCTTTTTCCCAAATTTTTTTGAAACCTCATATTGATTCGATATATTCAAAAGCTTTTAATAAACTTATAGCACCAGAAATATTTGGAGTTCAAGCTTCAAAAGCTTGTATTCAATTAAGAAAAGATACGGATTGTAAAGAAACATCTTTAATATTTCATCAACCACCAAAACAAGGATTCATTTTTTTTAATAAATTTTTATTTGCTACCAAAACTCAAATTCAAGTATTTGCCATCAACTTATGACCAGTAAAGATAAGAAAATCAGCATTTATTTTTTGAAAATCTACTGGAAAATTTGGAACTGCTTGTGATCAATCTACTACAAATATAGTGTCATCTCTAAGTAAATTTCAAATATTTTCCAAATCAAATATAGTTCAAGTTAAATTTGAAACATAAGTAAAAGAAACTATTTTTACATTTTTATCATATTTTTGTTCAAAATCTTGTAAATCTATATCTCCATTTTTATCTATATTTACATAATCAATTTCAATATCAATTTTATCTTTTAAAATAAGCCAAGGCACTATATTTGAATGATGTTCAGCAATACTAAGTAATATTTTATCTCAATTTTTTAAAATATTTGAAAAATATAAACTCATAGATAAAATATTGAAAGCATATGTAGAATTGTAAGTATAAATTATTTGTGATGATTTTACATTAAGATTTTTGGCAATTATAGATTTGGATTTATCATACAAATCTTCAGAAAAATCTGATAAATTATACATTCATCTATGAATATTTGCATAATATTTTGATAAATGTTCACTAATTCAATCTATTACAAATTTAGGTTTTTGGCTACTTGAGCAAGTATCAAGATATACTAAAGTTTTGTCGTCAAAAACTGGAAAATCTGATTTTATATCAAACATTAAAATAATGTAAAAAAATAAATTATTAAGATTTATTATGTATATCAATAATTTGTTGACATACAATTTCTATCGGGTCAAAACTAGGAATTTTTTCAAAAAAACTATCTTTTCAGAAAATATAAGAAATTTCTGTACAAGCATAAATTACAGAATCAAATCAATATTTTTTTTGTAGTTTTTCAGAATTTAAAAAACTTTTATAAAAAAAATTTATAGCTTCAAAACTTTTTCAAGCTTTTACTGAATAAATAGCTTTCATAATAATTTCTTGATTTTGTTTTGTAAGTTTTATTAAAGATATATCAAATTTTTGACAATATTTATCATATACTCAAGCTTGAAAAGTTCAATTTGTTCATAATAAAAGAGGCTTTTTTAATCATTTAGATTTAAGATATTTAACAGTTTCATTAACTATATTTATTAAATTTGCTTTTTTTACAATAAACTCATCAAAAAAATGATGAGCAGTATTACAAGCTATCACAATATGTGTACATCATTGTTCTTCCAAACTTTTTATTCATTCATTAATTTTTGTAAGTGGAGAAATTCAATTATTTAAAATAGCACAAGTTCTATCTGGTATATCAGGTTTAGTATATAAAATAGTTTCAATATTTTCTAAATCATTTTTTGCAAAAGTTTTTTCTATTAATCTTTGATTAAAATACAATCAAGCAATAGCTCACATTCATCATAATATTCACAATTTAACAAACATATTTTATAATATTTTTTTTATAAATTCAAAAGCATTAGTATATAAAATTTTTTCTATTTCAGAAACAGTAAATCAATATTCTATCATTTTATCGGCAAGAATTTGAAAATCACTTGATTGCTGAAATTCATTTATTAAATCATTTGAAGTAGTTCAGTCAAAATCAGATCAAATAGCAATATAATTTATTCAAACTAAATCATAAACATATTTAATAGATTTCAAAAAATCATCAAGTTTATTAGATCATAAATATTTTGGATGTGGCATAAGTCATATTAATCATCAAGATTTTGCAATAGCTTTTATTTGTTCATCATCAATATTTCTATTATTTTGTATCAAACAATTAACTTGAGTATGTGAAATAAATAAAGGTAATTTGGTATAATTTGCTATTTCCCAAAAAGATTTTTTTCATATATGTGCTAAATCAAGTATTATATTATTATTTTCAATATAATCAATAACTTTTTTTCAAATTTTTGTAAGGTTTCAATTTCATCAAGCTCATCAAGCTAAACAATTATCAAAATTCCAAGTAAGAGCAATAGATCTAACTCATCTTTGATAATAATAATTTAAAATTTTCAAATCTGATTCTTGATCTATAAAATAAAATCATTCCATATGTTTTATTAATCATATATTTTCATCAAGATTAACTTTATCTAAATCATTTTTATTTTTGATAGCAAAAATTTTTCAATTACTATTTTTCAAAATATAATCATAATAATCAAGTTGCTGTTTTATTAAATATCTTCTAATATTTATATCTTGATTAATTTCATTTGGCATTAAACAAGATGCACCAAATACTAATTTTACATTTCATTTTTGCAATCTAGGTAAATCAACTTGATTATTTACATTTAATCAATAATAATTTCGTCATTCATTTATTCAATTTTCAACAAAAAAATTTTTGTGTGATAATATTAAAGAATTGTCAGCCCAATCGTTATGTAAATCTATAATTTTGTACATTACAATATATTTTTAATATAAATTTAAAAATTTTTTTTCAAAAAAGATAATTGTTTTTTAAGATCAGACATATTAATACTTCACATTTTTTCAAAAATTTCATTTCTTTCAGATTCAGAATATGAATATAAATCAAATTGAGAAAAGTAATTTGAAGTATTTCATATATGATCAAATAAATAAGAAGAACAAAAAGTAGATTTTATTAATTTTATAAGTTCTTTATTTTGTGATTTATATTTTTCTATTAGAGAAGAATATTTTGCTATAACATATTTTATATCAGTAATTCATTGACTTTTAAGTTCTTTTATTTGTATTCATTTTTCAATTGAAATTTGTGATAATTTTTCATTATTTACAAATAAATCATTTATTGCAGTTCTAATATTTTTATCTAAACTCAATAATTTAATATTAGCAGTAGGAACAATATTAAAATTTAATGTAGCTGGAATTTTTAAATCACTTTTTTCCAATAATATTGAATATAATTCATTATAAATTTTTCAAAAATTTTCTATATAATTAACCATATCAGGTCAAGAACAATGATAAACTGTATCTTTATTATATTTTATAGAATCTATAATTCAAAAAAGTATAGTATTTATTATATTACTTAGTATAGGTCACTTAATTTCATCTCTTATTTCATTAAAATCGGAATCAAGTGGATTTTTTATTACAATATCACTCATAGCATTAGTAGATTTTTCAAATCTTTCAATTAATTCAGATTTTTTTATTTTCAAACTTGATCAATAAGAATTTGTATTTGAATCAAAATACATATAATCATCATCTATATATTTTACAGTAAGTATTTCTCAATTTGGTAATATATATCTATCAAAAATAAAGTTTAATTTATCATAATCTCAAGATTTTTCTATATTTTCAAATAAAGTAGAAATAACTTTTAATACTATTTCTTTATTCTCATCAAGCCATTGAGAAAAAGTTATTATTTCTGTTTCAGGAAAAGTTTTTTTAGTAACTTCATAATGAAAAGCTCAAATTCAATCAGAATTAGAAACTATATTAAATATATCTGAATCTAGATGATGTGGTAGATTTAATGATTTAGGTAGTCTAGAAAGAATACTAATTTTATCTTGTTTCTTTTCAAATATTTCAATTTCTTCTCAATTATAAATTATACTTCAAGGTTTATAATTTTTATCTTTAGACAAAATTGTTCTATCATATAAAACACTTGGTAAACCAAAATGCATTATTGATAAATTTGATGGATATTGATTTCCAATATGTGCACTTCTAATTACAGGAAATCATTGATCAAATAATTCTCTCAATTGATATAAATTAATATTTTCACAAATTTGTATATTAAAATTATTTCATATTCATTCTTTATTTTCTATATTTGAATTCATAATATTTAGGTTTAATGAATTAAATTATCTTGATAATAAGCTCAGTTTTGTATTAGCAAAATTTGTCTGACTTTGCTTATAGCAAAGATTTAGCACTACCTTTACTTAATTGTAAAGTAAGCTTGCATCAGCTAGGGTTTACCACTGGTTTACAAATCTTGTAAACTCAGGAGAAGTAGCACTCAATTAATTTTGAATAACATCTTCACATTGCACCTTTCATTTAGTATTTAAACTAAACTAGTTTCTGTCTCTGTGGCACTTTCCTTTGTCTTGACTATCAATCAAGTATTCCAATTGTCTTTAACAATTAGCCTTTTTGCGATGCTGAGACTTTCCTCTCATAAATATATTTTTATATATTTACAAGTATTGCTTGTCAAGATTATTTATATATAATTAAAATAATATTATTTTCAATAGAATTTATATTTTTTTTAAAATTATTTTGAATTTTGTAGTATTATTAAAATAATGTATCAAAAGGATTCTCTATTTTATCTAAACTTGGATTTGTAATATGAGTATATATTTGAGTAGTTTTTATATTACTGTGTCAAAGTAGTTCTTGAATATATTTTATATCTACTCAATTTTCAAGTAAATGTGTAGCATATGAATGTCTAAGTGTATGAGGAGTAACATTTTTCATAATTCATGCTTTTTTAGATGCATTTTTTACAATATTTTGTATACTTTTGTCGCTATATATATAATTTCATTCTCAGGGGAACAATAATTCATTTGGTTTATATTTTTTATAATATATTTTTAATAATTTTAATATTTCTTTTGAAAGAGGAATTGTTCTATCTTTTGCTCATTTTGATTTTTTAATATATATTTTCATTCTTTTTGAATCTATATTTTCTATTTTTAGATGTATAAGTTCTGATAATCTAAGTCATCAAGAATATATAAGAGATACTATAGTTTTATGTTTTAAATTATCTATACTTTCAATAAGTTTTTTAACTTCTTCTTTTGATAATACATTTGGAATTTTATTTTCTTTTCCTCTAGGTTTAATATAACTAAAATCATATTTTTTTCAGAGAAATTCATTATAATATAGTGTAATAGCTCAAATAATTTGTTTTTGAAATGAAATTGAAATACCTTTTTTAACTTGGATATTGACATAATTATAAATTTCTTTTTTTGTTAATTTTGTATTGTCTAAATAATGATTAAATAATTTCATTAAAATGCTTGTATAAGTTTTTATAGTATTTTTGGAATATTTTTTTATATGTAACCATTCACTAAAATTATTAATTTCTTCTCACATAAATATTCGTATAACAATCTAAAATAGATTAAAAAAACGATCTTATTGATTTTTAGAGAGAAATCAATATATTTTTGTTATGTGAAATAATTTATTTTTTAATTTTACTACTATGAAAAAAACTATGGTAATTTTATTTCTTGCTCTATTAATAATTACAGGCTGTTCATCTCAAAAAAATATTACTAATAAAAATCAAGATTTATCTCCTGCTGAGCAATATTGTTTATCAAAAGGTGGAAAAATTGAGGTTCATAAACCTGATGAAAAGGAAAATAAAGTATGTTTTATAAATGATGGTCTTGATGGTATCAGGTGTAATGTTGATTTATTTTTTGAGAAGAAGTGTGGTCATTAAAAAATAAAAAAATGCTTTTGTATAAGGAGTAAAAATATCTTTTTAAAACTCAAGGGGGCGTTGCACTTATTTTTTCTTCCGTTTCTCTACAGAAAAAACACCCTCGCCTAACACAGTATATCTAGCTCTCTCGTGCCCTCGCTCGACCCATATTTGCTTCCATAAATTAAATTGATAAAATGGAATGGAAGCAAACATCAGATATACTGAAACGTTGTGTGAAATAAGTTTTGAGCCCTAAATCGGAAAGTTTATAATAATTTAAATCTCTTAATTTTTTATTATGGCAAACTACAAGTCATCAACAGACGAAGGAAAATGTATCTTTTGTGAAATTATAAAAGGCAATATCCAAACTCCTGGAATTTTTTGGGAAGATAACGAGTTTATGGCATTTTTATCAACATGGCCAAGTGTTGAAGGTTTTACTGTTGTAGTTCCAAAAGAACATTATGGCAGCGATTGTTTAGCACTGCCAGATGATGTTTTGCAAAGATTTATTTTAGCAACGAAAAAAGTTTCCAATGTTCTTTTGAAAAATTTTGATGATGTTGGTAGGGTTGGTCTAATTATGGAAGGAACTGGTGTTGACCATGCCCACATAAAACTCGTTCCAATGCACGGAACAGGTCATATGAAAAAAGGAGTTTGGAAACAATATCTTAGCGGAAGGTCAGATTATTTTGAAACATATGAAGGATATATAATTTCAACAGATGGTCCAAAAGCAAATCCAGAAAAAATAAGAGATTTAGCAAAAAAATTAAGAGATGCTCAATAACGGGCTC
>NZ_JAEDAM010000032.1 GCF_018420025.1 Candidatus Vampirococcus lugosii
AGCTTTTATTTCAAAATTATATTCTCAAGCTTTAACATTTTCTAAATCAAAATTTTCATCTCAATTTATACTTAAACTATAATCTACATTTGGACTTACATTAAATACTACTTCATATCTTTCCTCTTCCAAATCAACATTTATTGTTTTTCATTCATCTTTTACCTCAAATTCTTCTGTCAAACTATTATATCCTGTCAAACTTGCTTTATATTTATAACTTCCATTTACTAATTTATATATATTTCATGTTCAATTTATTTCATTTCATTCATTATCTTCTATTTCCAATTTTAAATCTTCTGGATTTAAGTTAAATACTACTTCATATCTTTTCTCTTCCAAATCAACATTTATTGTTTTTCATTCATCTTTTACCTCAAAACTTCAAGTATAAGTTTGATATCAATCAGCTTTTATTTCAAAATTATATTCTCAAGCTTTAACATTTTCTAAATCAAAATTTTCATCTCAATTTATACTTAAACTATAATCTACATTTGGACTTACATTAAATACTACTTCATATCTTTTCTCTTCCAAATCAACATTTATTGTTTTTCATTCATCTTTTACCTCAAAACTTCAAGTATAAGTTTGATATCAATCAGCTTTTATTTCAAAATTATATTCTCAAGCTTTAACATTTTCTAAATCAAAATTTTCATCTCAATTTATACTTAAACTATAATCTACATTTGGACTTACATTAAATACTACTTCATATCTTTTCTCTTCCAAATCAACATTTATTGTTTTTCATTCATCTTTCACCTCAAATTCTTCTGTCAAACTATTATATCCTGTCAAACTTGCTTTATATTTATAACTTCCATTTACTAATTTATATATATTTCATGTTCAATTTATTTCATTTCATTCATTATCTTCTATTTCCAATTTTAAATCTTCTGGATTTAAGTTAAATACTACTTCATATCTTTTCTCTTCTACCTTGTCTGTCATACTTAATAAAGTTGCTTCCAAATCTGGAACAACACCCCGTATAGTTTTAGTATCAAGAGAATCTAATTCTTGTCAATTATTTTTTATTAAATCAAAAATTTCACTATAAGTTTTTTCTGTTGCAAAAGACCAAATTAAAGATACAACTCAAGCAATATGAGGAGATGCCATAGAAGTTCATGACATATTTCAATATTTATTTCAAGGCTTTGATGAATAAATTGAACTACCTGGTGCTCATATATGAACTGTTTTATCTCAAAAATTTGAAAAGCTAGATAATCATTTATCTTTTTTTAAAGATGCTACTGAAATAACATTGTCAAGTCATTCTATACTATTTTCTCAACATTGAAAGTCTGATCAGAAACCTGCTGGAGTAAAAAAAGTTTGATCATTATCAGAAGAATTATTTCATGCAGATGCTATAAAGACACCTCAATTATCTCAAAAATCTTTTATAGTATTATAAAATAGTTCATCAAAATAACAATTTGATTGATATCATAAACTTGCATTCAATACTTTTGCTCAATTTTCTTTCGCAAAATTTATTCATCTAATTATACCACTTGTAGGACATGTTCAATTATCATTACAAACTTTCAAAGACATAATTTGTGCATATGGATTTACTCAAACTATTCATCAATTTGATCAAAAACTATTTAAACTTCAAGCTATAGTTCAAGAAACATGTGTTCAGTGTCAATGTACATCATTTTGATCTTTTTGATTTGAAGCAAAATCATAACCATAAATACAATCTCACATATATTCTCAATTTCGATCAACACAATCATCTCAATTCCACATTTGTCATTCAAATTCTGGATGATTATAATCAATTCATGTATCCAAAACACCTACCAATATTTTATTTGGATCTTGCATTTCCGAATTATATATATCAATTCATTTTGGCCATTTAATAAAATCCATTCACCAAAGTTTATCATAATCTGGAATATCTTTTGTTATATCATCAATTTCATAAATAAAATTTGGTTGAACATGTTTTACTCAAGGTTCTTTACTTAATTCTTTCATAAGTTCTTCTGTTGATTTAGCTTTAGACTTATTTTTTTGAGAATTAGTTCAAAACTTATTTCAAGTATCACTTTTTAATTTTACTATATTTTTACTAGTATGTCAAATATTTTCAGTTTTATATCATTTTGATTTCATTCACTTTACAAAACTTTCAATATTTTGGGGTCAAATATTTCAAATTCTATCATCTTCATATAAAATAATAACTTCTCATTCTACATAAGGTTTATCAAAATTCGCAAATAATCTATTGACAAATCACATATAAATAATTAAAATTATTGTTAATATTGAGAATATTGTTTTTTTCATAGCATTTTTGTATAAAAAATAAAAATTATATTTTTTATATATCAAAAATACTCAAAAAGTCAAGTTAAATTGATTATTTATATAATTTTTTTAAAAATAAAATAATATCTAAAATTCTAAATCTTTCAAAATTCATAAAGTATTATTAATATTTCTATAAGTTTCTTTTTCTCACTTTTCCAAAATATGAAAACTGGTATAATTCCAGTCATTTATATTATCTACTATTCAATGTTTAATAGCATTAAAATTAACATAAACAAAACATTTCTGTAAATAAACATCATCTTGTATAGCTTTTACTTTGAATCTTCAATCAAATACAGGTCATTTTCAAGTTCAATATTTTGCTTTAAAATATTGTGCATAAGATTGTTGAATTTTTCTCATAAAGTTTGAAATATAATTTTCAGTTTCAGATTTTGAAATTAATATAAAATGAAAATGATTTGGCAAAAAACAATATGAAACCAAATCTATTTTTGAAAAATCTCATTTTGAATATTTTAAAATTATTTTGTAAAATCTATCATAATCAGAATGTTCATAAAAAATTCTCTGTTGTTCAAATCAACGATTAAAAATATGATAATATATATAAGGATATAATTTAAAATATCTAATTGGCATCTTACTTTTTTTAAATATAAATTCTCGCCCGGGCGGATATATTATATTAATTTTAAATTAAATTTCAAGCAAAATTTCCCGCCCGGGCGAGAAAACAACAATTAAAAAAAACTCCGACCAAGGTCAGAGTTTTAAAACTAAATTAATAAGTTTTTTGTTAAAAAAGTAATTAATATTGATAAGAACTTACTGTAGTTGGTACTCATACATTATATGAAGATACTTCAACAGCAACAGCTCAAGTAAGATCATCAATAAATGATAATTTTTCTATTCTAGTTTCTCTAGTTTCATTATCTGAATTACTAGCAGTAACACCAGTAAGTTTAACAACAAACTTAACTGTTTCACCTGCTGAAACATCTCTAGAAGCTGTTCACTGAGTCATATTACTAAGATCAGATACATCACCAGTAAACACTATATTTGATGAACTTTCATTATCTCTATAAACTGTTACAGTTCAACCTGTCAAAGTAGCACTACCAGATATATCAAACTCAACATCATCTAAAGTAATCTTTCTATTAGAATCAGCTGTTACTTCAAATTCATATAAGTTAGTAGAACTAGGAGTAAATGAAGTCATAGAAACTGTTGGTTTAGATCTAGAAATCATATGAACATTAGATACAGCACTAGCAACATCACCAGGAACTAAATTAATTGTTTCTCAAGTTGAATCAGATATTAATCTAATTCATTGACTTGTACCATTAACTGGAGTATACGAACCTTCACCAATCTTGAAATCAAATTCTCAATAATTTAATGAATTATCTGAATCATTAAAAGCAATATTTACTTCAAATTTTTCCAAATTATCTCTTTCCAAAATTATAGGATTAGAATTTCAAACTGGGAAATATATAGTGCTATCACTTACAACAGCTCAAGCTATATTCCTACCTCATACATCCAAAGAAACAGATCTAACTGAATTTAATAAATCAATACCTGTATATGCATTTTGTGTAATATACAAATCAGTAAGCCTTAACATATCATCTTGAGCTTCCATTTCAAAACTAAACACATCAACTTCTGTTTCTGAAGGAGAAACAATAGTAGAATTTCTAGTATCAGAATTTCTATCTATAGATAATGTTCATCAAACAACAAAAGTATATGTTACTCAATTAGATGCTCAACTAAGTTCACTATTTGTCAAAATTTCATTACTTGCAACATTTCTAGCATCAATATGAGTATTATCAGATATAGATAAATTAATATTCTCACCTGCAGAAACAGAATTAGAAAAATCAACAACTATATTAAATGACTTAGCTTCATTTTTAGGAATATTAACATTCAAACTATTAAAATTAAAATCACTTCTAGTATCTAATAAATTATTTCATTCATATAACCTAATATTATTAATATCTGCTATATCAACTGTTCAACCAACATTAGGAGTCAAAGAAGTAATTCTAATATCAGACACATCATTAGCTCTTAAACTAAATCATAATAATATAACATCTTTTGCCCCTGGAACCAAATCTTCATTACTTAAACCATCATTTCTAGTCATAAGTAAATCAGAATCAGCAACAGTAACTCTAACTCATTGAACAGATCAATTAATACCTTCTGTAGTAGGAGTTAAACTTGGTCTTTCATCATTAGATATATATCTAACATCTTTAACTGTAGTTTTAGATTTATCATTTAAATCAGTAGAATCAATAACAATTTTAAAATCTTTAATTTCAAATGTAGGATCAGTTGAATTTACATTATTATTAATATTTCAAATAATTTGTATTCTTGATTCCTCATTTACTGTAAAAGTTCAATCAAAAGTAAAAAATTGTCATGCTCATACAGTATCATCAGTAGATGAATCAGGAGTATAAGTAGAAACAGTTCTTCAATCTACCAATAATCTTAAATCTCTATACTGATGATAAAAACTTTCACTAGTAGTATCATATTGAATATGTAAATCTTCTATAGTAATAGATTCATCCACATTAAGATCAGCTGACAACAATACAACATCTGAAGTACTAGCTGACACAGTAGCTGTATTTACAACACTAGTATCTCTAGACATTAACAATTCTCAACCTTTTATTTCATATTTAGTCATAACATAATCACTAGCATTATCCAAAGGAGCAGAAAAATTAGTAGGAAGTTCTACAACTGATAAATCTGATTCATTTCTTAATTCAAATTCTATTTCATCTCAATCCCTATCAGTAGAAACAATATCAGCTCTAATTTCATATCTTTCACTTCTACCATTTTCTATTTCATGATTAACAGTAAAAGTTATTTCCCTACCTGAAACAATAACATCATTAGAAATTTCAACTCAATTATTGTATATACCTACATTAGCAAGAGAAGATTCTAAATCAGCTGCTCAATTATTCCTCAAAGTAATAGATTTAAATAAATTATTTCTATCACCTGATGTTTCAAGATCAAATTCTCATATAAGAACATTAGAGTCTCAAACATTAACTTCAACATCTGATATATCACTAGCATCAAAAATCACTGATTGAACAGTATAAGAACCTACTCTCATCATATTACTTCTAATAGGTAAGTTTCAAACAACATTAGTAGTAGCTGATACAGAATTTATAGAAAAAGCATGTTCAGCACCAACATCTGCTCAATTATTTCAATTTCTTGTTGAACTTAATTCTACCACCAAATCAAGTGTTCTAACAGTATCAGCAGGTATAGTCAATGCAGGGGCAAAATTAACAACAGCTTCATTATCTATATTTACAGATGCCCTAGAAGATACCCTCTTACCATTATGTTCAAAATAAACTCTAGATATATCTTCTCTCATAGACAATCATTCTCTAGTAACATTAATAGAATCTATAGACACATCAGCATCTCAAGCAGCAAGATCTATTTTTGCAAAAGTTACAAGACCTTTTCTAGGAATAGTTTGACTAGCAGGAGAATTAGGATTCAAAGCCACTTCCAAAGTACTACCAGAAACTTCATAATCATCATCACCTTCTTCTGGTTCTGGTTCTGGTTCTGGTTCTGGTTCTGGTTCTACTTCTTCTTCAACTTCATCTTCAAAATCATTAAATAAGTCATCTAAATCAATTTCTTCTTCTGGTTCTGGTTCAGGTTCAGGTTCCTCTTCTGCTTCCTCTTCACCAAATAGACCACCTAATAACTCATCCAAATCTGGTTCTTCTTCTGGTTCTGGTTCTTCTTCTGGTTCTGGTTCTGGTTCCTCTTCACCAAATAGACCACCTAATAATTCATCCAAGTCTGGTTCTTCTTCATCACCTCAAACATTTGATGTATCACCAGAAGCTCTATACAACATAAGACCAGCTTCATATCTCAATATACTTCTATCTTGAGCATTAACATCAGTTTCGTTAGTAAGACCCATTTGTCTAGCTGAGTTAAAATATTCTGTCCACCAAGGAGTTAAACTTTCATCTTTCTTTCCATCCAAAGCTCTCACAGCTACAGTTATAAATTCTGCTCTTGTTATTTCATCATTAGGTCTAAATTGTCAATTAGAACCACTCATAATTCACATTCTATAAGCTTTTTCTATAGAATTAACCAAAGTAGGATCTGCATTATCCAAATCATTAAGATTTACTGACATAGAATTGTCAGCTTGAATATCAAGACCTTCAGCAAATCATACAAAGAAATGAGCAGCTTGTGCCCTTGTAAGATTATTCATAGGCATAAAAGAATCTACAGTATTACGACTTGTAAGACCTGATTCATACATCCAACTCAATGCCTCATTAAATTCTGGATCATTAAATCCTGTAGCTCAATATACAACTGATTGTAGAGTTTGACTCAAAACTAAACCTCAAACTGCAACACCAGCCATTACTTTCTTCATATTATCCATGTGTTTGTATTAGATAAGTATATAAATAAAACTGTTTTCTCCATTATATAATTTAAATTATGGAGCACAGCGGTAGTTTACAAATTTTTTATAAAAATTCAAGAGAATTTTAATAAAAATATATAATTAAAGTAAATAACAACATTTAAGCACTATTGTAAACTTGTGCAAACTGTATTACGATATATGTTTTTATTTGTGACAAAAAAAATTATAAATTAGTAATAATAGTTAGTATTAATCATAATATACAGAGCAAAACTATTATAATTCATATTAAATTATATTTTTTATTATTCATAAATATATATTAAATATTAAATATATACTATATTATATAATATAATATTTTTTTTGCAAATTAATCATAAATAATTTAAGTTATTATTCTGAAATATCTCAAAACAAATAATAAACTAATAAATAATAATATCAATTTTATTTTTAATATATAATTTTGTATTATCATATAAAATCAATTCATATAAAATAAATTAGAAATACAATAAAACCAATCAACAATTATATTTTGTAAATAAATCAAATAACTAAAATCAAAAAATATAAGAGATAAAGAAATTATCATTAATAATGGCAAAAATGGAACAACTAAAATATTTGCAAATATTGTAAAAAGATTTATTTGATCAGTAAAAAAAAGTAAAAATGGAAAAACTCATAAACTAGCTCATATAGTGGGATATACATATTCTCAAATTCTTTTATGAACAAAAGATTTTTGTTTAGGTAAAAAATATTGAAAAACAATAATTCAAATTAAAGCAGAAAAACTTAAAGCAAAACCCATATCATATAATATACTATAAGGATTAAACAATAAAACAATTACAAAAGCTGTTTTTATTAAATTCCATATATACACTTCCCTACCTGCCAATATAGCAAATAAAGTAATGGATCACATAATCCAAGCACGAAAAATATTTGCTGAAAGTCAAACCATAAAAGAATAAAAACTTACACAAAAAATAATAATTATTATTCTAATATACAAAGGTAGCCAAAAAAATAAAATATTTAAGAAAAATACTAAAAAAGCTATATGAGTTCCACTAGTTGCAATCATATGAACTAATCATGTTTCCAAAAATGTTTGATATTCAAAATTAGGAATTAATGATCTATCCCCTATCAACACTCATATAGATAAACCAGAATATTTATTATTTCATAAATTTTCTTGTAATGAAGATTTTACAAAATTTTTGGACCAAAATAAATAATCAAGATTATTATTATCCAAATAAATAAAATTATCTTCATAAATTGTTCAATAATATTTTTTCAAAAATAGCCAATATTTGTAATCAAATTCATATTCAAAATCTTTTGTAGACAAATTTATATAAAAATCTTCAAAAAAATTATCAAAATCATTTAATATTTTACTTTGAGTCAATCACGGAGAATATGATGAATAAGTTTTTATTGTATCTCATATATTATGTTCATAATCTGAATAATAAATATATTTTCTATTATGATAATCTTTAAAAATAAATCTTTGAGAATCAATTCTATCTACAATCTGCCCTGTTCATACAAAAGATTTATCAAAATCAGGAATTTTTTGGAAATAAAAATAATGATTAATAAAAATAGATAAAAATGGAAATAAAATTACCAATAATATATTTGAGAAAAATAAAAATAATTTTTCTTTGTAAAAAATTTGTAAAATAGAAATTATAAATAATTCAATCAAGGATATTATTGAAAAAAGAAATAAATCTTCTATCAATACTAACAATAAAATATTTATACTAAAAAATAAAATATACATAACTAAATTTTTGTAAAATAAATTTAATTATCAATTAATTTTGATATTTTATCTTGATATGAAATACTTTGATATGGAATAGATAGATATTTTAATATCAATAAAAAATGCAGTCTAGCCCCTACCCCACTTTTTGCTGTAGAAAAAAAATCAATTATTTCTTTTATAGATTTATCACTTCGATCATAAATTTCAATATTTTTGTATTGAGATCTTAATATTTGATATACACTTATATCTTCACTAATATCTCATGGCACAAAATAAATTTTTTCATTATTTTGAATTTGACAAGCTTTAAATAATTTTTGTCGATCATATTTTGATTTAATATACGGATTTCAATTTATCAAAATATTATTTGAAATAGATTTTTTTTCAATTTTGAATTTATCCAAAACATCAATAGCAAAATCATGATATTGAATAGTATTTTTATTATAAGATTTAGCAATATTGAAAGAATCTTTTTCTCTTACTACTATATTTTTAGCTTTAGGAAGTAAAAAATTATATAAATATTTAGTTCTTTTTTTATTTATTTTTCATATTCATCAAAATAAAACAAAATCTTCAAAAAATATTTTATTAAAAAATTTTATAGGATATAAATAACCATCATAAGGGAAAGATCTCTGATCAGTAAGTACTTCCCCACCTCATCGAAAATGTATAGTATTTTTTGTAAAAAAAGGATATTTTTGAGAAAAAGTAATTTTATTAATATCAATATCTAATAAATCTTTATTTTTATCTAACCAAGAACTTAACCAATCTGGATTTGGACTTATTATTTTCAATAAATTTAAATCATAATTATTAAAAATGTAATTTATTAATCATATCATAAGTATCTCATCTCACAGGTTCTTGTATCAAAAATAACCTTTCAATATTCATTGCATTTTTTTTAAATAAATTTTTAAAATTTTTTATCTCAGAATTAAACAGTGAAAAAATATATTTATTAGTATTTTTAAATACATTAAAATAATAATTTGGAATATATTTATTATAATATGAAGGCAAATCTGATATATTGCCATTATTTATCATTTCAATATGAGATATATTATAAGGTTTAACTTTTATTCAATCAATTTCAAGTAAATCTTTTCATTCTTTTAAATTATCAATTTGATTTTGATAAATATCATTAACACTTGAAATTCAAGATTCTTCAAATACCATATACCAATCTGACTTAAGTTTTTTATTTACTATATTTGAATAATTTTTATGCAAATTCATTTTATTTTTATACAATTCTCTATCATCAACACATTTAGATCGTGAATTTCTCGCCCGTTCATATTTGTTTTTATTTTGTAAAATTATATTATCCATTTTTTCAATATTTTTGATGGAAGTATTTATTATTTTTGGCAATTCATACTCCCCTAACAAAAATTCATCTTGATAATCAAAAAGTCTATATTCTCATTCATAATTATTATCAAAATATAAGCTTTGATATCAATTTGAATTAGTAGACACTACCCTGTCCATTATCTGTCAATCTTGTCATATTAATTCTAATTTTTGAGAATTTAAACTAATATAAATAGAATCCAAAGTATAAACATTTAAATCTCTAGGAAAAGCAAATTCAGTATCTGAAATTACAATATATTCTCAAGATCAAACATTTATTTCAAACTCTCTAGAACTAGATCATCGTCATAATCAATTTACTTTCAAATTTCAAGAATACACTCATCATATAGATTGAATTTTTATATATGATGCTAACAAATCATTAACAGGATTTATTTCAACTATTTTCAAATTTCATTGATTATTTTTCTCTTCTTTATTTTCTTCATCTTTATTTTCAATTATTTCACTGTCCAAACTGTCTATATTTTGTCAATCTTTATTTTGACAATTTGTAGGGGAGTCTAGACTTATATTTTTGTCATCAATAATATTTTGTAATATACTTTGTCAAATTCATTTTATTTCAAGTAATTCTTCATATTTACAATATGGTTTATTTTTTATTATTTCTCTTGCTATATTTTCTCATATTCTATTTATTGTTTTTAACTCTTCTATACTTGCCGTATTTATTTCAATTTTTTTGTTTATTTCATTTTGTTCAATTTTTTTATTTTCTTCATCTTTATTTTGTCAAGTTTCTTTATTTTCTTCATCTTTATTTTCAATTATTTCATTGTCCAAACTGTCTATATTTTGTCAATCTTTATTTTGACAATTTGTAGGGGAGTCTAGACTTATATTTTTGTCATCAATAATATTTTGTAATATACTTTGTCAAATTCATTTTATTTCAAGTAATTCTTCATATTTACAATATGGTTTATTTTTTATTATTTCTCTTGCTATATTTTCTCATATTCTATTTATTGTTTTTAACTCTTCTATACTTGCTGTATTTATTTCAAATTTTTTGTTTATTTCATTTTGTTCAATTTCTTTATTCTCTTCATCTTTATTTTCAATTATTTCATTGTCCAAACTGTCTATATTTTGTCAATCTTTATTTTGACAATTTGTAGGGGAGTC
>NZ_JAEDAM010000097.1 GCF_018420025.1 Candidatus Vampirococcus lugosii
AAAAAAGCAGAAAATAATAAAAAAATACAACAATCTTTATTTGATAAACATGCATTATCAGAATTTGAAATACAAGATAAAAAATATATTTTATGTTTTAATCCTGCTAAACAATATGAAGATAAAGAAAATAGAATATTATTAGTAAAATCAACACAAGAAAGATTGGAAGAAGTTAAAAAATTTAAAAGAAATTATACAGTTAATGTGTTGCAAAATAAAATAAGCAAAAAAATAAGTAAAAATAAATGTAAAAAATATTTTAATTACAAAATTGTAGAAATTAAAATTAATAATAATATTTATTGAAAATTAGAATATAAAGTAAATCAAGAACAAATAAATGAAGATGAAAAATATGATTGATTTTATATGATAGAAACTACAAGAAAAGATTATTATTATTTACTTCAAGATTTTAGATTAAAAGTTAAAGATTTATTACAAGAATATACATTAGATACATTATTAACTGAATCAAAAAATATAAGTAAAGTTTACTTTAGAATAGATAATATACATATAAATAAAGTAGAACAAATAAATGAGCTTCAAGAAAAAATATTTAAATTATTTAAAATAAAATTATAAATTTGTGTAGTACATAAATCTATTTTTATTTTCTCGCAAATCCTTGTCTAAATCAAGGATTTAGAAATTTTGTTCTACAAAGATGAGTTTATAAAAACTAAGATTAATAATCACTATTCACAACACCTTTAATTAAAGTTCCGCAGTAGTTAAGTTGCTTTGCGACGACCGTATCAAGTCTTACGCTTCAAACCAGAAAACCGCAATCCGGACCATATAATGTTATGCTTACTTCATCAGCCTTCACCTCATCAGCCTTCACCATTGCCTCAAATGTCCAAATGTATCTCATATGTCTTAATTCTATATGTCTTAACTTTACGACCTACTTTATCCAAACTATCTCATGATAAACTTATTTCATCTTGTTTTTTTACAATTTCACTATTATATCATGATACAACAAATGAATTTCAATCACTGTCTACCAATTGTGCATCTCTTGCTTTATCTACCCACTGTACAAGTATTAATCCTCCTACTACCGCCAAGATTGATATTATAACTATAATTACTATCAACTCTACTAATGTAAATCATTTATTGTTTTTTATCATCTCTAATTATATATGAAATTATAAATATATTGATTTTTTCTTAAATCATTAAAAAAACACAATAAAAAAAATCTATCATACTTTTTTATTAACTCAAAAATTATTTATATATAAACCATCTAACTCACAAGTAAACTTGCTCATTTTTTCATTAATTTTCAAAATTAAATATTAATTAATTTTTAATAATTAAATGATATTATTTTTTTTATATTTTTCAAGTTATCTTTTTGTTTTTTTATATTTTTTTAATCTCTTATTGTCATAATTGAAAATTAATTTACTATATGTTTTAAAACATAAAATAATTACAAACAAAATACTACCCCACTATATTTATATGTGGATTAATAATTTTTATTTTTTCAGATTCTATATCTTTAAATTCTAAACTATAACAAGAAAGTTGTAAACTTAAATTATTATCATAATTTCAAAAATTATATAAGTAATCTCATATTATTTCAGCTCAATTTTTCCATAAATGATATCTAATTTGATGTGTACGACCAGTTAATATTTCCAAATGTAAATATTTTTTATTTCAAATTTCAAAAAATCATAAAACTTTTGTTATTCATTTTTTTATTTTAGGATTTGGAGTTTTTGGAATTACATCTTGTTCAATATAAAATGGAATTTTTTTTGATAAAAAAAATTTTTCTCAAAAATTTGTAAATTTAATTTGTGCTATATATTCTTTTTTTAAAGATATAGATTCTTTTCATTTTATAGTTTCTTCTAATGTTTTATTTTGAAATAAATTTTTGAAATAAGAAAGTCATTTTTCAGTTTTAGCTATCAACATAGGACCATCAGTTTCTTTATCTAACCTATGAATTAATCCTGATCTAATAAAATTTCCCAAACTTGGCAAAAATTTATACTTATTTAATAAAAATCAAACAACACTTGGACTTGACAAATCCCATATACTACTAGGATGAGATAAAACTCATTTTGGTTTATAAAGAACTATATAATCTTTTTTTTCAATAAAAATGTCTAAATCAATAAATGCTAAATCCTCTCTTATATCTCAATCTATAAACCTTGTCATATTATCAACAATTATTTCATCTCAAGATTTTAATTTATATGATTTTTTTACAATTTTATCATCAACTTTTACAGCTCATCTACAAATCAAATGATGAAAAAAATTTCTTGAATATCAAAAATTTATACTCAAAAATTTATCTATTCTCTGAGGAACTCAATCAAAAATTATTTTTTCCATAAAAACTATTTGTTATATAAAAAATAGTTTATAATCTATTATATTAGATCAAAATCAATTTAAATTATTATATTTATTTTTCTCTAACTCTTAAAGTTATATTTCAAACAACTCTAGGATTATTTTTATAATTAAGAATTACTCTTATATTATAATTTCAAGCTTCATTATATGTTGTTGATATACTTGTATAAGTTCTTCATTCTCAAGACATAGTTTTTCAATTTCAAAAATTCCATGCAACAGATTCTAATTGTCAATCAGTATTAACCATAAATTTAACAACATCTCATACATTAGCAGACTGTGTTGGATGAGTTACAATATCTATCGTTGCTTGTTTAACTTGTCTTTTTACAAAAACATCTCAACATTTAGTTTTTTCTATTCATTTTCTTGTTATCACAGTTACACATGGTTTATAATGTCAATTATCAGCAGAAACATCAAAATTATATGTATGATTAATTTGTCATAAACTAGAATTTTTAATTTTTTCTCAATCACCTAAATCCCAAGTATAATATACTATATTATCTCAATCTACAGTAACTCTACTTGCCGATGCATCAATATTTACCTGCAATGGTTCCTCTCATTCATCAGGAGAAATTAATAAAATAGGTACAAGATCAGATTCTTCAACAATTACAGGAATAGTTTCAGTTACTTCATTTCACATAGGATCTACTATACTAATAGTAACATTTCATTCTGTATTTTCTGTAAAATCGTATTCAAATTTATTATCTTCAAATTCATAAAAACTATCTCAATCAAATTTAATATCTGTTGAATATTCTCAATCTATTTTAGGATTTGTTCAATTTATTACAATATTCATTTTGGTAGGTAATACATCTATATTTAAAGTTTCATCATCTTCCTCATCTTCCTCTCCAAAATTATATTCAATAAATTTATCATTTGATCATTTTTTTAATAAAATTGAATAATCTATTTCATAACTTTTTAATCAAGATTTAAACTTATCAGTTTGACAATTTCATATATCTCAATTTCCACTTTCATAAGTCGCATATGCTATATAATTAACTCATTCTTGCAAATCTATAACAAATCTTCAATCTCTAGATTTTTCATTAACATAAGTTCTTTCAGTATCAATATTTTTTAATTCAATATTAAAATTTCTTGGAGAAACGGATGAAGGAGCACTAACATTAAATTGATAATTATTTCACGAAGATTCACGAAAACTAATATTACAATTTGGAACTTTTGGATCTTGAGTTCTTAAATCAAAATAAAATCTTTTTTCCGTAATATCAGGCAACTCTATATAAACTTTATTAAGTTTAGATTCTCTATAAGTATAAACAACATTTCAAACATCACTAAAATCCGAAGAACCATTTCAATTCAAATCCCACGAGATATTCTGCTCTGACAATCATAAATCTGTAAATAAAGAACTAGCATCAAACTGAACAGTTGCTGGTACAGTTCAAACTACAATTTCATTATTCGCATCATTCATAGAATATTCTGATAATTTTATCTCAGTATCAAAATTAAGATCTATAATCTTTTGTGATATAGATCAAGCATTTCAAGCCCTATTATAAAATACTTCTATAAAAACAGAATAATCTTTTTTGGTAGTATATAAACAATTTCATTGTATAAATCAATTATTGGAAAATATATCTCAAGATTTAATTAAATTTGATTGATTATTTCAACAACTCAACTCAACTGAAGTTATATTATTTATATTACCTATATCTGTAGGTAAATTATTTACAAAGACTGATTCATTTAATTGAAAAGCAAAATAAGATGGAGCAATCAGTGGTAAATCATTTTGGAAAAGAACTGGTTCATCATTTTCCATAAGCAAATATGTATTTACTAAATTATTAGTAACAACTTCTCTTTCTCATGAAATATTATTTATACTAATTATACTAAATGTCCCAAAACCTAAAGTAGCAAGCAATAATATTCATCAAAATATCGATCAAATCAAATACTTAAATTTAGATTTATTTGCAGTAAAAAATTTATATAAATTTAATGATAACAAGAAAAAAGCAAAGAAAAATAGTATACCAAAAAACATTATAGAAAAAATCAACAAAAGCTCTCTAATAGTTTCTGATTCTATACCAAATGCTGAAAGACTGTCAGGATTATTTAATATCCAATATAATGACAAAAAAGTTATCAATAAAAAAAACAAAAAAATTCATAAACATCATATTACAAATCATTTTATAGATATCGTTTTTCATCTTTTAACTTTATTTTTAGTTCTATTAGTATTATTACTTATTTTTTCATTATTTCCCATACAATTTTAAATTTTTAATTTATATAAAAAACATAATCATATATAATATATTAAATTTTTAAAAAAATTCAAGTAATTTTAAATTAATTTGTAAAACTTAAAATATATATCACATATTATAAATAATCTCCAAAATATAAAGTTTCATATTATAATAACAATTTAACATTATTTAGAAAAAACAAATTAAATATTGTTTTTAAAATATTTTTAATTATATAAAATATATTATTTAATAAATAATTTTGATAAAAAATAATGAAAAAAATTGATTTTATTATTTTTGTATGACTAATAATATGATTTATATTGATAAATATTTATCAAATAGATCTTTCTGATAAAAATTTTTTTCTAAGTAGTATTATTGCAAATGAAATTTGGCAATTTATTATATTTTGAATTGCTATATTTTTGATGGGTAAGAAATTAATAGATTTAGAATATCAAAATTAAAAATTATATTTTAAGTATTAAATTATATTTAATATATAAATAATAAATTTACTTGATTTTGAAATATAAATAAATATAAAAAAATAACTAAATTAATTAGTTGAAAATTTTTTATTTTATTTTATTTCATTTTTATGAAAATAGCTTTTGTTGGTAAATGATGAAGTGGAAAAAGTACTATATCAAGTTTATTTACAAAATATCTTTTGGACCAAAATCTAGCAGTATTATGATTTGATGCCGATATAAATGTCAATTATTTACAAAATATAAAAATTAATGCAAAAGAATATTTAGCTATATCAAAATCTAATAATTCTGAAAAAATAAAAAGTTTTTTGATTGGAAATAATAAAAAAATTGAATCAATAAATCATTTTATCAAAACCACTCCTCCTTGACAATGATCTAAATATTTGGAATATGACAAAAATAATTTTATTATACAAAATTTTTGACAAAAATTATGATCATGATATTTCTTTTATGTAGGAAAATATGAAAGTAATTGAATTTGAACTAGTTGTTATCATAATAATTTATCTATATTTGAAAATATACTTTCTCATACCAAACTTAAAGAAAATGAATATTTAGTATCTGATATGTCTGCTGGTACTGATGCTTTTTCAAATACTTTACATGCACAATTTAATAAAATAATTCTTATAGTAAATCCAAGTCAAGAATCTATAAAAGTTGCAAAAGATTTTTTACAATTATGAAAAGATGCAAAAACGGAAAAAAATATTTATTTAGCAATAAATAATTATGAAGATCAATATGAAATTGATTTCATAGAAAAAAATTTATGAAAAAAAGTTGATATATATTTTGAAAAAAATAAAATAATAAAACAAAAATCTTTATTTTGACAAGAGATTAGTTTACAAGACACAAATTATACTAAAAGTTTTGATAAATTATTAAAAATAAATAATTGATATGATGATAAATGTATAATAGAAAATTTAAAATTATTACATAAAAAATATTCACAATTGTGATACATAATAAGAAGAATTTGAGATGTTTCTTTACAAGCAAAAGATTAATAAAATATGAAAAATGTTTTTAAGTGACCTGATTCAATAAAAAATTATTTAAATCCAAACAATCATATAACTCCCCTTCTACAACTACCTGCAAATTTAAATAAATATGAGAATGAATGAATTCATATATATGCAAAATTATTACAAAATCTACCTTTGTATAATGTAAAATCAATTCCTGCCTACAATATGATATCTGAAAAAAATGAAAATAACAAAACAATAGTAGAAAGTTCATCATGAAATACTGCATATTCTTTATGTATACTTTGAAAAGTATTTTGATATAATTCTATGATAAGTTATGCATCTGAAGAAGTTTGAGAATGAAAATTAGATATACTTAGATTTTTTGGCTCACAAGTTGTAATAAATCAAGAACCAATTTGTCCAAATCCAAATGATGAAAATAGTTCAATAAATATAGCAAAAAATTTATGAAAATCAAAAAAGTATATAAATTTTGGGCAATATGAAAATCAAAAAAATCCTGAATGACATTATAATTATACTTGACCACAAATATATGAACAAATGGAATGAAATATTGATTTTTATTGCTCTTCATTATGAACAACTTGAACTTTTATAGGTACAAGTAAATATTTGAAAGAAAAGAATCCAGAAATAAAATCAATATGAGTAGTTAGGAAACCAAATAATCCAATACCTGGACCTAGAACAGAAAACTTACTTAATCAAATAGCATTTGATCGAAAATCACAATTAGACTACTTACAAAGTGTATGAACCAAAAGAGCATATATACAAAGTCTTAATTTATCAAGAAATTGAATAATTGCTTGACCAAGTTCTGGAATGATTTTGGAATGAGTTTTTCAATTTATAAAAGAAAATTATGAAAAAATACAAGAATTAAAAACAAAAAAATGAGAAATAAATATAGTTTTTATATGTTGTGATTTACCTTTTTTGTATATTAAAGATTATTTTAAATATTTGGATCAAGAACTTTTTCCAGAAATTAAAAATAAACATTTGATAAAATCTATAAATACTAATAATTTTGATATTAATATAGAAATTGAAGTTGATACATTTTTTAAAAAATTTTTTTATGAAGAAAAAAATAAAATTTGGGAAGCAATAAAAAATGATAAAGAAATATCTACCAGACAAAATATATTGCTAATAGATATAAGAGAAAAAAAATATTATCAACATTTTTATATACCAAATAGCAAAAATATTCAAATAAATGATTTGGAAAAATATATAGAAAGTGATAAAAATAAAGAAATATATTTAATATGTGAATATGGCTGACATTCAAACGAAATTGCTATTAAATTAAAAAATAGATGATATAATTGTTTTAGTATCAAATGATGAACTATTGAATGGTCAAAATTAAATTTACCTAGAATTAAAAATGAAATATGTAATTTTTAATTTATTAAAATAATTAAATATTTCCATAAAACAAAAAAACTATAATTTATTTTTAATAAAAATAGAATTTTTTTTATCTAAAACAACAAAATTAATTTTTAATAAATAATTGAGGACAAAATCAGAATAATAATACCAATTATAACTGGAATTAACAGTAAAAGAAAATATTTAAATTTTTCTTCCAACTTTATATTAAATTTTTTCAAAAGTGGATCTAAATGTTTATCTATAGTTGCTTTTACTTTTTTTCTATTTGGATATTCATAATCTATAAATTCCAAAATCGCAATTATAAAAATAACTAAAGAGAAAAGAGCATTTAAATTAGTTAAAATAAGATATAAAGTAGCCATTTGTAAATTTTTTAATTATATAAAATATATATGTGTCTATATTTATAATGTTTTTAAATAAAAAATCAATAAAAAATGTACTAATCTTCTGTACCTAAATAGTGTAAACAACACTAGTCTATATTACAATTAAATTATTTTTAGTACAATAAAAAAATAGATGAAACATTACATTAAAATAATGTCAAGCTATATTTGTTTAATAAAATATTAAAAATTGTTTTATAAAATATTATCTATATCATATATAGATAATTTATTTAACTAAAAATAATTTAAAATATTATGAATATAAAATATATATTATTATTGTTTATGTCATTTTTACCATATTCATCTTTTGCAAACATAGATACAAGTTTATGTACTCCTAAAACTTTTATAGTTTCAGGTTATTATTCATCCCTTCCTAATCAAACATTTTATTATAGAGAAAATTATGATAGAGAGATTAGACTTAATTGAAGATGAACACATTGAGCAAGTGGTCAAGCTGTATTTAATTGAATGATTGCTGCTCCTAAAAATTATAAATTTGGTACTAAAATTTATTTTCCTCAATATTGAGTTGGTGAAGTTCATGATAGATGACAGGCAATAGTAAATGCAGGTGTGAGATGATATTCAAATGATAGAATAGATATTTGGATGTGACATTGAGAAGATTGATTAAAGAGAGCTTTAAGTTTTGGTAAACAAAAAGTTACTTGATATATTTGTCCAGATAATGTTGAAGTTTGATTTAATATGAATAATTTTTTGATTCACGAAAAATTTTTTGATGTATTAATTTGGAGTATATATTTGGAACCATGAAGAAAAGATCAATTTGTAAAAACTTTACAAAAATATTTATATAAACTTTGATATCTTAAAAAAGAACATCAAACTTGATATTATTGAGAAGTAACTAAACAAGCAGTTTGTAGTTTTCAACAGAAAATGTGATTAACTTATCCTTGAAGTTGAGTTTGTTGATATTTTTGACCTAGAACAAGAAATACTATGAAAAATCTGGCTATAGCTAATAAATTATTTAATAATTCGTTTTATAAAAAATTAATTTCTATCAATGAATTGGAAAATATTAATTTATCAATTAAAACAAAAAAAGAAAACTTAAAAGAAGAAAAAAATATAAACACAAAAAAAGAAGAAATCTTACAAAAAATAAAAGATGAAATTTTAAAAGAAGAAAATAATATTACAAAAGATAAAAAACAAGAAAAAGAAGAAAAATTATTTGTATTTACTAGATGAATTTGACCTTGAGAAAGATCAGCCGAAGTAGGCCATTTACAAGAAGCATTAAAAACTGTCGGTTATTATGAATGAAAAATATCATATGAATATGATGATAATACATTGGAAGCAGTTTATAATTTTCAATTAGATCAATGAATTATAAATCATAAAACAGATTCTATGGTAAAATGATATTTTGGACCTTCTACTAGAGCATCTTTGAATTGAATTTTAATTCAGCAATTATAGTTCTTCTAATAAATATTTGTTCTTATTCTTGATCTTCTTATATATATGTTGTATATTGAAAAAAATTAAATGTCTGTATGTAAATTTCTTTTGATTTTTTTATTAAATTAATTATATATTAATATAATTTATATTTTATAAATATATACTATGTATATAATATATTGAAAATGAGAAGTTTGACAATGATTGAAAAAATTATTTAATTTTTTGAATATTAAAAATATTATTTGTGATGATAGAGATTTTTTGGATATTGAAATAAATGATGATGACAAAATAATTTTGTCGCCAGGAATTAAACCTAGTCATTTTATTTACAAATTTCATAAAAATAAAATCATTTCTGAATTGGATATGATTTACAAAATATTAAAAAAATATAATTTAAACAATAAATTTAATTTTATATGAATTACATGAACAAAATGAAAATCTACTACTTCTTGGATATTATATAATATATTGAAACAAAAATATGATAATATATATTTGTGATGAAATTTTTCTCCTTCTTTGAGTGAAGTTTTGTATAATATATTTTCTAATTGAAAGAAAAATGAAGTTAATACAATAATAGTAGAACTTTCTTCATTTATGCTTTACAATACTGATTATTTTGATTTTCAAAATTCTATATTTACAAATATAGAAACTGATCATCTTGATCGACATATTGATTTCCAAGATTATTTTGCTAGTAAACAAAAAATATTTAAATTTACAAAAAATAAAGTATATATTTGAAATAATTTATCAAGTAATTTATCAAATAATCTTATCAAGATTGATAAATATGAGTTTTTTGAAACTAACTTATTATGAGAACATAATCAAAAAAATATAAATTTTGTTTATAAAATATGTAAAAATCATTATCAAATAAATAAAAATGAATTTCAAAATTATTTATATAATATAAATTCTTTGCCAAATACTTTGGAATTTGTAAAAGAAATAAAATGAGTAAGTATATATAATGATTGAAAATCAACAACTCCATGAGCTTTGAGATCAGCATTAGAATCTTTTGATAAAAAATTAGTTTTGATAGCTTGAGGATATGATAAATGAGCAAATTTTGATGAATTATGAGAAATTTTTGTTTCAAAAATTAGTTTTGTATGTTTAATATGAAACACAGCTCCCAAAATAGCTAATATAATGAAAAATTATAATATAGATTATCAAATATATAACTCATTACAAGATGCAAGTGAAAATGCAATAAATGAAGCTATAAAAAGAAATATAGATATAGTTTTATTTAGTCCTTGATGTTCAAGTTTTGATATGTTTGATAATTATAAACATAGAGCAAAAGTGTTTTTAAATAGTATAAAAAAAAATAATGAATAATAATAAATTGGAAAAATTAGTTGAAATATTTTTGGAAAAAAATAAACATATAAATCTTTCTTCTATAAAAACTTACGAATGAGTTTGGACAAAACATATTTTGGATTCTATAGAATTTTTGAAAATTTTTGATATTTCTTGATGAAAAAAAATATTGGATTTATGAACTGGTTGAGGTTTTCCGTTAATTCCTCTAGCTATTGAAAATACTGATTCTCAATTTATTTGATTAGATTCTAAAAAGAAAAAAATAAATGCTATTAATGAAATAATACAAAAATTGTGAATTAATAATGTTAAAGGAATTTGGTCAAGATGACAAGAACATAAAAATAAATATGATATATTGACAAGTAGAGCTTTTGCATATGTTGATAAATTATTTAATTGTTGATATCATTTGGTAAAAAATAACTGATATTTTGTACTTTATAAACAAGAAAATGATTTGGAAAAAGAAATTTTGAAAAAAATTTGTAAACAAAAATCTCTTAAATTAGAAATAGAATATAAATATCAATTATTTGATTGAGATATAAATAGAATAATATATATTATAAAAAAACAATCTATTGGTAGTAGCTAATATTAGCTATATTTTTAAGTGTTAATAATTATATTAATATTTATTAAAAAAACTTATATTATTTATTATATTGTTGAATTTTATAGATATAAAAAAATACAAAAATAGCAAAAGATAAAAAATAGAAAATAATTTATTTTCTTAAAAATCCTTGATTAAATCAAGGATTTAGAAATTTTAGTTTAACATCTAATTGCAAAAATATTTCATTCAAATTCTGCTCACAATCTTTCATATATTTGATACAATTGATCTAGTGAAACATCATCAATTGGTTCTATTTGTCACTCTATATTATAATATTTTGAAAGAATATTTTTTATCATAGATTTCGCATATCAATTACATCTATATTCTTTACCTACCCATAATTTTTTTAACCAAACTCAATTATTTTCTATACTAAATAATGCAAAAATATTATCACTAATTTCTGCATCCAATAATTCAGATCATTTAGATACTAATATTTTATCTCAATAATAATCTTGTTCTACAAATTCCATAATTATATATATTATACTATAAAATTAGCAACCTTACCAGGTATATATATAATTTTTTTATATCATTTGTCAATATAAGAGTTTATTTTTTTATTTTCTTTTACTAAATTTAATAGATCATTTTGGTCAGCATTTTTTGAAATTTTTATTGTTCATCTAAATTTTCAATTTACTTGCACTGCCAAATTTACAACATCTATTTCCAATACTGAATTATCATAATCAGGCCATTTTCAAGATTTATATATACTTCATATATTTCAAATTAGATTCCATAATTCATCAGCAATATGTGGTGCAAAAGGTGAAAGTATTAATATAAATTTTATTTTCCATTCTATAGCTAATTTTTCATCTTTGGGACATCAAATATTTGCACAAATCATTAATTGAGCAATAGCAGTATTAAATTTATAATTTTCTATATCTTGTCAAACTTTTTTTATAGTTTTATTTAATTCAAACATTGCATCATTATCATTTTTTGCTACTTTTCAAGTCGTAAATATATTCCAAACTTTATCCAAAAATCTTTTGGATCAAATAATTCAATTAGTATCCCAAGGAGCAGAATCAGTAAAATCTCAAATATACATTTCATAAAGTCTGAAAGTATCAGCTCAATATTTTTCTATTACATCATCTGGATTTTCTACATTTTTAAGACTTTTACTCATTTTTGCTACTATTTTTTCCAATTTTTCTCAACTTGATTTTTCATAAAATTCTCAATCTTTTTCTATAACTTCGTCATTTGGTACAAGTCATCAATTTGATCTTTTATAAGAAAAAGCCAAAATTAATCATTGATTAACTAATTTTTTAAAAGGTTCATCAAAATTAACTACTCAAATATCAAACAAAAATTTATGCCAAAATCTTGAATATAACAAATGTAAAACTGCATGTTCAACTCATCAAATATAAGAATCTACTTGATTCCAATAATTTACATTTTCTTTTGATACAAGTTCATTTTGATTTGAATGATCCATATATCTTAAATAATACCAAGAAGATCAAGCCCAATTTGGCATTGTATTTGTTTCTCTCTTTCAATATAAATTATCAGCAAGTTTTACATCAACAAAATCTTTTATTCAATACAAAGGAGAATTTCAATCTCAAGCAGGTTCATATTTTTCTACTTCTGGTAATTTTAATGGTAAATTATAATCACAAACTATTCTTGAATATAAGCCATCATAAATTTTTCAATATATTTTTTTTCATATAACTAAATATCTTATTTTATTTCAACAAATTCAAGATTGACAAATCTTTTCTCATTCTTGCAAATCTTTTAACAAAACATAAGCTTTATTTTCATCATTTGCTTGAGAAATATCGTTTATTCTATCAAGTTTTTGTAAATCATCTTTTTGCAAATGTATCAATGGAATAGGTTCTCACCAATACCTCTGTCTACTAAAAAGCCAATCTCTTAATTTATAATTAACTTGTTTTTCTCAAAATCATTTTTGTTCAGCAAATTCTATAAGTTTTTGTCTTGCTTGTTCACTTTTTAATCAATCAAATTCGTTTGAATTTACCAAAATTCAATCTTCAACAAAAGCAGTTTCTTTTTCAATAAATTGTTCAAAAGTATATTTATTAATATCATGTGTCAAAATATTTTTTATATCTTCTTTTTTTACCCATTCAAAAGAATGTTTTATCAACTCTTTTTCATCAATTTCAATTTGTTTATTTGATTTCAATCTAAAATATAAATTTTTTACTACTCATCCAAAATTAAAATCTTTTCATCAATGATGTCAAGAAGAATAAGCTTTCAATTCTTTTATAAATTCAAGATCTATATATCAAGTTTCTTCTTTTATTTCTCTAATTGCAGTTTGCAATGGATCTTCTCATTCTTCAATTCATCAACAAACAAAAGTTTTATGTCAATCTGCTTTCCGATTCAAAATCAAAAATTCTCAATCTAAATTTTCAAGCATAACAAAAACTCAATTTGTATTTACAAATTTTTTTCATTCTTTTAATTTTTCACAAAACATAGGAGCTATACTTTTTTTTATTTCCAATCAATATTTTTTTGCAAATTCAAAATCTCTTTCATCATGAGCTGGTACTGCCATTACTGCTCATGTTCAATAATTTCATAAAACATAATCTCAAATCCAAAGTGGAATTTTTTCATCATTGAAAGGATTAATAACATAAGATCAAGTAAAAACTCAAGTTTTTTCTTTTGTAGTTCTATCAAGATCAGATTTATTTTTTGATTTTTCAATATAATCAAAACAATCTTTTTCAAAATCTTTTTTAATAAAATTATTTATATTTTTATGATCAGGAGCAACAACAGCATAAGTCATACCAAAAACAGTATCTATTCTTGTTGTATAAACTGAAATAAATTTACAAGATTTTGAACAACATCATTCATTATTCTGTAAAGAATTTTTATTAAATTCTCAATCACATTTTTCATACAATTTCATTTTAAATTCACATCATTCACTTTTTCAAATCCAATTTTTTTGCATTTGTTTAATAGATTCTGGCCAATCCAATTTTTCCAAATCATTTAATAATCTATCTGCATAATCTGTTATTTTCAATACCCATTGTTTAATTTTTCTTTTTTGAACTGTATTTCAACATCTTTCATGAGTTCAATCATTCAAAACTTCTTCATTTGCTAATCAAGTTTTACAAAAAGGACAGTAATTTATCGGCAAATCTTGTTCATAAGCAAGTCAATTTTCAAATAACTTCAAAAATATCCATTGAGTCCATTTATAATAATTTTCATCTGTTGTATCTATCTCTCTATTCCAATCATAACAAAATCAAATATTTTTCAATTGTTTTTTATACTTTTGTATATTTTCATCAGTTGTAATTCTAGGATGAATTCAAGTTTTTATTGCATAATTTTCTGCTGGAAGTCAAAAAGCATCCCAACCCATAGGATGCAAGACATTAAATCAATTTAATTTTTTATATCTTGATATTATATCACTTGCAATAAATCATTTTGGATGTCAAACATGTATTCAAGCTCAAGAAGGATATGGAAACATATCAAGAGAATAAAACTTTTTTTGATTTAAATTATTTTCAGTTTGATAAATATTGTTTTGTTCCCAATATTCTTGCCATTTTTTCTCAATTTCATTTGGATTATACATAATTTTATATATTTTAACGAGTAAATTTAGTAGAATTAGTTTGTCTTCAATCTCATTGCAAAAATTCTAAATTTTCTTTTAATCATTCTTTTATATCTGATATTAAACAAGAGTCCAAAGCATTATCTTGACAAAGTCAATATGCAACTTGAACTTTACTTTCCATTCATCAAGTTCATGAACTAGAACTTCAATCACAATTTTGTAATAAATTTTCCAAAGATATATTTTCTATATTTATCTGTGGAATAGGACAAAAATATCAATCTATTGATATACAAAAAGCCGTATTTGTATATATTATTCAATATATTTTTTCATAATCTCACAAAATTGAAAGTAATTCTACAATATATGCAAATAATCTATCATTATCTTGCAAAACTGCTAGTGCTTCCAACTCAAGTTTATCAACAGCATCATTAAAATTAATAATAGGTGTTATATTATTTTTCAATAAATCATTCAATAAGTTAAATGTATTTTGATCTTGTTTTTGTTTTATAAATTTATCATGAAAATCCTCTATAAGTTTTTGAAATCTAGTATATCAAATATTTGAAAAATCAATATTTGAATTATAACTTACCAAAACTTGTCATATCATAGGTCCCAAAACTTGTTTCCAAAAATCCATAAGTTTCATCTGTCCAACACTTGCTGATAATTGTGAAGATATATTTTCTCACAAAATTGATTTTCACATTTTTACAGCTCAAGAAGAGATTATAACAAAATCCATTTTTTCATCAAAATCCGATATTGCATCTCATATTTGTTTTCTAAAATAAGAAATAGATTCTTCATAAGTCATACTATTTGAAACTATTGAATCTGATCAAAATTTTAACACACATAAATTTTTGTTCATAAATTCAAAACTGTAATATTAGATACTAAAAATAATTTATTTTCTTAATTCAGCTCAAAATTTTTCTGCATTTTCAATAGCTTTCCGTAATACTTTATTTACTTGTTCAGAATTTAAATCTCTAGCATCTATAGTTAAAGTTATAGATATACTTTTTTTATTTTCAGGAATATTTTCTCATTTATAAATATCAAAAATTTCTATATCAATAACTCATTTAGTATTTAATATAGCATTTTTAATTCACAAAAAACTTTCTTGTATATCCAGCAAAAAACATAAATCTTTTTTGAAAATATTATCATTTACAGATAAATAATCAACTCATCCAAAATTAGATTTTTGATTATTAATAATATTTAACACAGTATCCAAATTCATTTCTACATAAGAAATTTCACAGTTTTCAGGAAATTTAAAATAATCAAAATAAATAGGATGAATACTTGCTATATAAGCTATATCATTTCAATTTAGAAGAATCTTTGCTTGTTTTTTGGGATGAGATATTTTATTATCTGCCAATTTAAATTCTAATTTTCATTTCAAATTTAAATCTTTTATTAAATTATGAAAAACTCATTTAATATACAAAAAAGCATCATCTTTCCAAGATTCTTTATTTTTGGTATAATACAAAAAATTAAGTTTACTAATTTCATTTGGTCTAATTCAATCTCATAAATTCCAAACATCTCATATATCAAAAATTTTTATTTGGTCATAAACTCTAAAATTTTTTTGAACTACTCACAACATACTATAAATCAAATTATCTCTCAAATAAGAAGAATCACTTATCAAAGGATTTTTCATTTGTACAAGTTTTTTAAAATCAACATCCATCAATTTCAATATTCATTCATCCAACCAAGGATAAGTCTCTACATTTACAAAATTCATATTTATTAAACTATCTTCAATTTTTCTCTGTAAATCTATTTCTTTAATCAAAGAATTATCTTGTATATTCCAATAAAGTTTTTTTTCTTCAATATTTTCATAAGAATAAATTCTTGCTACTTCTTCATAAAGATCTTCTTTTATATTTATATCTCTAGGAGATCTTCGTAAAGGAACTTTTACTTTATCTTCATAAATTTCAAATCATATATTTTTCAAAATATTTTTTGCATTTTGAGTAAATCATTCTTTTTCTTCACCAAACAAAAAATATTGTATTTTATCAAAATCTATTTGTACAAATTTATTATACAAAAATTTATATTCTTCATTGAAATAAAAATCAATTCATCAAATTTCATAATTTCATAAAGATTTTTGAAAATATTTTAATTCGTCCAAAAACAATAAAAGAGTATATAAAGTAAATAAAGGATTAATATTTTTTTCAAATCTTAATTCTGCATCAGTTCTTAATCAAAGTCTTGTTCAAGTTTTCCTAACACAAACAGGGTCAAAATTAGCTATTTCTACTAATATATTTTTAGTTTTTTTAGTAATTCAAGAATTTATTGAACCAATAATTCATGCCAATGCCAATATTTTTTCATCATCAGCAATTACTAAATCAGTATTTTTCAAAATATGTTCGTTTTCAAAAAGATCTATAAATTTTTCTCATTCTTTAGCTTGTCTTACTATTATTTCTCAATAAATTTTATCTGCATCAAAAAAATGAACAGGATTACCACTATAATTCATAAAATAATTACTAAAATCTACCCAATTATTTACCAAACCTTGCCCCAAATCAGAAAGATACATTCATAACAAAAAATCTGTTTCAGCAACATTAATGTTATTTAATTCCAAAGCTATATAAGATCTTAAATTTTGAGATTGAGAATTAATTCTTATTTTTGATTTATTTGACATACCCAAAACATCAAAAATATTTGTATTTTTCCAATTTTTCAATATTTGAGAAATAGTATTATATTTGATTTTGCCAGTATCAGAATATATTCCAAATAAATCAATTGATAAACCAAAATGTCATGTCATATCAGCCCTATTAGTCAAATTTTTATTATCAACATCTATTACAAGATTATCCAAAAATGCAAATTTATCAGTCAAAGATTTACCCAAATCATCATCAGATAAATATTCATCAAAATCTTGATCCAATAACCAAATATCATGTTTATCCAGATCAAGTTTGATACCAAGTTCTCATTTTGAACAAATCATTCATGAACTCTGTAATCATCTCATTGTCCTATCAGAAATTTTTAGATCAATTTCAGGAAGATAAGATCATGGAAGAGCTACAGCAATATATCTATTTCAAACCATATTTTCTCATCAAGTTATTATTTGATATTGTCATTTATCGCCACAATCTACTTGACAAACTACAAGTTTATCAGCATCAGGATGTTTTTCCACTTTATTAGCTTTTCATATAACAATATCTTTTGGTATTTGTCTAATAGTAAAATCTTCAACTTCACAAGATTTTAGAGTTAATTCTTTTTGTATATTTTCAACATTATCATCAATATTTATCAATCTTTTAAGTATATCACCAGAATAAAGCATTTTGTTTTAAATAAAATATAAATTTTTAATATTCATTATATATAATTAATTTTACTTTATTATCAATATTAATTTAGAATTTTTTATTTTTAAGTTTTTTAAAGATAAAATTAATTTCTAATTCATACATTATTTATATATTTATAAGCAATTTTTTGTAAATCTTGAAGTTCTTTATTTGTAAAGCTTTTTCAAGTAAAATCATTATCCAAAGTTTTTCAAGATTGATAATTTTGTATAAAAAAATTATTAGCTCATTTTATTTCTTTTACAGTATCTTCAAAAATTTCAATACTATGAAATCATTTAATAACTGTAGTTCTAAACTCATAATTTATATTTGAATTAATTATTATATTTATACTTTTTTTATAAGATTCAATATTTAAATTTTTTACTCATAACATTTCATTATATTTATAAAATGGATATTTAATATCCATAGCAATATAATCAATTAATTTATTTTTTATCAATTCATTTAATATTTTTGGATCTTGTCAATTAGTATCTAGTTTTATTAAAAATCACATTTCCTTAATTTTTTCACAAAAATCAAATAAATCTTTTTGTAAAGTAGGTTCTCATCCACATATAGAAACTCATTGCAAAAGTCATTTTCTCTTTTCCAAAAAATTCAAAAATACTTTTTGTGGAATTAAATCATTTTTAATTTCTTGTATTTTTTCTGGTAATACAAATTCAGGATTATGACAAAAAGGACATCTTAAATTACAAGAGACTGTAAAAACTATACATGAAGTTTTATCAGGATAGTCTATCATACTAAAAGTATTTATTCATCATATCAACATAATAATTTGATTATAAAATTAAAAATTTTTTATTCATCTAATTTCATAACAGTTTCCAACAAATTTTCTCTTGCTATTCATTGAAATTCAGAATTTTGAGAATAAGCAATAGCTTTTATATAATTTTGTCTAGCATTTTTATAATCTCATTTTTCAAAATAAATATCTCATATTTTATTGAAAAGATAATCTCTAGGATATTTTTCTACCAAAAAATCTAAATATTTATATGCAATTTCATCTTCTCATCTTGCTACATGAAATCAAGCTCTAGCATATCTACAAATTAAAGGTTCTTGTAAATCTTCATAACAAGCTGTTATATATGAAGTTGCTAATTGAAAATTATTTTTAAATAAGTCATTAAAATCTTCTTGAAAATTTCATTTATAAAAAATTATATCAAAAAATGTATAAAAGTCATAATCGGTTAATGGCCTATTTTGTAAAATTCTAGCAAAACTTTTCATCATATTTTCATAATCTCAAATTTTTTCATAAGCCAAAGCTAAATATCTATATTTATTTTTTATAAAATAAATATCATCAATTTCATTAAGATGAACTATAGCTGTTTGATTATTACCCAACCAAAAATTACTTATTCAAATATAGTAAGTATATAAATTTTTATTATCTTCATCTATATCTATAAGTTCTGTAAAATGTTTTATAGTAATTTCATAATCTTTTCTTATAAAACTACTTTCTCATATTATTTGATGCATAAGAATATAATTAGGATTAATTCTTAATACTTGATCTGCCAATTTCTCTGCAATTTTGTAATCTCAATTTTTCATAAGAACAAATGCTATAAGTCAATCCATAAAATATTCTGGTGGATTAGTAAATCTATAATATTGATCTATTGCCACATTTAAATCACTTTTAAACTCTGAATACTTTCAATCAACATCAATCTTTTCTATATTTTCCAAAAACTTTTCAATATCATTATAAATAATATCAAATAATAATTGATAATATATATGATCTTGTTCATCTATTTTTTTTTCTAAATAAAATTTATTTACTTTATTTTTTAAATCATCTACTGATGATCTTGTAAATTCAATAGTATTTATCTTTATATTTATATAAACTATAGGATCTATTTTATCTATTTCTATCTCTTCTAAATATTTTGATGCTGATTTATAATCATTATTATTATAATATGAATTTATAAGTTCTAATAATACTTCTTCTTCTTTATTTTCTTTATACAATATTTCCAATATTTCTATTTTTTTTATTTTATCCGTATTGTATTGACCACTATTATATATTTCTTGTAACATTTCAGAATCGTCTTTTAATCAAACTTCCAAATCCAATTCTATTTTATTTTGTTGTTCTTCTTTTTTATTTTCTTTATCTTGTTCTTTATTTTCATCTATATTATTTTGCATAGCTTTATTTTTTAAATCTGTTTTATTTTCATTATGTTTTTCAAGTTCTTCATAAAATTGCATATCCACTTCATCCATTTGAGATTGAAATTTTTTTATATCTTGCTCAAATTCTTTTTCAGCTTGATATGCCATATACAAAAATATAATTCATATTACAATGAATATACTTATTATTAAATATATAAATTTAGTATTTTTCATATATATTTTTTACTATATAAATCTAATTTATGAATTATAACATACTTTAAATATTTACAATAAATAGTATAAATATAGAAATTATTAATAAATAATATTGTTAAAAAATTATTTTCTTTAATTTTTAATTTCTTTCTATTAAGAAATAATAAAATATTATCAAAAATAAAAATAATATTTTTTAAAATTAAAAATTTCTAATTAACTTAATATATTATTTATAATGAATAAATAAATTTATAAATACTATCAAATACATAATAATATTCTGGATTATCTTTTACTATTTGTTTTATATTTTCTATTTTTGGAATTAGAGATTCAGCAAATCAAGGATTTAATTCATTTCTATAAAGTATTTGATCATATATTAAATTTACTTTTTTGTTACTAATTTCTTTATTTATATATTCATAACTAGCAAAACTAAAACTTGGAATTATTATTAATAATAAAATAAATATTTTTTTCATCTTACAACAAAACTTAAATGATAAAAAATATTTATTGAAAATATAATTTTTTAATTAGAATTTATTTTAAATGATTCTACATTTATATAAGAATTTTTAAAAGAAAATTCTATTTCTGCCAAAAAGTTTTTATCTCAATCAGTAAAGGAAATTTCTGCTACAGTTCCTCATGTCCATCTAATATTTTTTACTTGATAATTTCATCAATCATTAACTATAGAATTAATATTATTTAATATAAATTCTCAATACATTTTTGTAAAATTAATACTTCAATTTTCAATATAATTAGATACATTTACATTTGTTCTTGTATCACTAGAATTATCAGACTCTATTTCATTTTCTTCTTCATTTTCTTCTTCAATATCATTTTGATTATTTTCTTCTTCAATATCATTTTGATTATTTTCTTCCTCATTATCAATTTCTTCCTCTTGATTATTTTCTTCTTCAATTTCTATTTCTTTAAAAGAATTAACATAAACAAGTCCATCTCTATATGCAACAGTTATTAAAGCCAAAATATTTTCTCAAGCAGAATTATATAAAACTTCAGCTTCATTTCATGTTGTCCATCTAATACTAATTACTTCATTTTTTCATTCATTTGAATTAGCTAGTTTATTTATATTCTCTTTTATATATGTATTATAAAGTGCTGTAAAATTTCAATATTCAGATATTAAATATAATTTTTCTCAATTTCTTGTTGTTTGATTTGTAGTCGTTTGATTTGTGGTATTTTGCTCAGTAGTATTATTATTTACTTGACTTTCACTTTCATCTTGATTATCATTAGAGTCTTGATTTAAATTTTGATCATCATCTTGCTCATCATTTTCCTCATTTTCCTCATTTTCCTCATTATCATCATCTTCCTCATTTTCTTCTTGTATATCTGATTCATCAATAACTCAAACTTCTTCATTAAAAAATTCTTCAAATTCATCTAAATTCATTCAAGCATTTGTTGATTGAGAGTCTCATTCTGATTTAGTACAAGCAGAATTAAGAAGAAAAAACACAAATAATAATATTAATAAATATTTTTTATTCATAAAAAAAATCATATTATATATATAAATATATATTTGTATATAATAATATTAATAAATATATCAAGTAAAAATTAATATAAATTTATATATTTATTTTTAAATAATCACAATTTTTTATAAAAAATATAAATCACTTTTAATATTGAAATATTAAAAAATATATTTATAAGTTTTTTGTATAAAAATATTATTTAAATATATAAAATATATAATGGTAGATTCAGATATTAAAATATTTTCTGACAATATATGAAGTATAAATCCAAAACATCCTGCTTTTAATTTATTAGAAATGGAAATATGGGAACTAATTGAAAAATTTTTAAGAACAAAAAAATCTATAAGAACTCAACAAAGTTATTTTACAGATTTAAAATTTTTTTTTGAAAAATATGAAATATATGATTGTAAAAAACTTCTTAATTATTATTCCAATTATGAACTTAGTGATATGATAAATGATTATATAAATTCTAGCAAAAAAGTTGATCCACAAGATCCTAATAGAATATATAATCCAAGAACTGTAAACAGAAAAGCATATTCACTTTCTTCATTTTTTAAATTTTTACAAAAAAGATATAAATTAAACTATAATCCTGTAATGTTTGATGCACTCAATACACCCAAATATTCAAGCACTAACAGTATAAATAATGAAGAATTAAAAAATATATTAAATTTTCTCAAACAAAAATATGAAAATGAAAATAATAAAATAAAGAATTTAAGAAATTATTTAATATTTTGTTTTTTTTCTTTCTCTTTAAGAAGAAATGAAGTAAGTAAATTGAGATGGCAAGATATAAATAAATCTGAAAAATATATACAAGTATTACAAAAATGAAATACAACAAAATTAATTCCTATACCATCAAATGTTTATGAATTATTATTAGAATTTCAAACATTAAAAGCTAGTTTATGATATATATGAGATTATATTTTCACACCATTCAATAATAATAAAACTAAAACAATAAATAAACCTATAAGTCCAGATTATTTATATAATTTGGTTATTAAATTATGGAATGAATTTGAAACAAATACTCAAATTCAAAATATATATCAAAAAATTAATAAATTACAAAACAAGAAAAAATATTTAAATAAAAAATTAAAATTAAACAAAAATATAGAAATTGAAGAAAAAATAAATAATATAAATTATGAGATAAATAATCTAAAAAATATGAAAAAAGAAATATTAAAAAATAATAAACAAATTTCATGTCATAGTTTTAGAAAAACATTTGTAGAACAAGCGATACTTAGATGAGATGATTTCGTGCAAATACAAAATGCTACAGGTCATACTAATCCAAATATGATTAATTATTATCAAACTATAAATAAAACTAAACATAATTCTATAAATAATTTAGATAATTTTTATTAATTCCCGCCCGGGCGAGAATTAAATTTGAAAAAATTAGAAAAATCATTATAAAGTTAGTATTTTTTTATTTTATATACTAACTTTTTTTATATGCAAGAACAAAATCATCTACAAAACATACTTTACAATCATCTTTGTAAATAAAAAATAGCAAAAACAAGTTAAGAACTGAAGAAAAAGAATTTAAAAACGCATTTTGTAGTGGCGAGTATTATTGTATTTTCTCTTGAAATTATGATTTTTTTATTATAATAAAATATATTGTTTCTTGTATTTAAAAAATTCCTCGCAAATATAATTAAAAAACTTATGTAGCTCATTATCTTATTGAATCTTTTAGAGATAAAGATACAAAAAAGTAAAACATATAAATAAAGTAGAACAAATAAATGAGCTTCAAGAAAAATTATTTAAATTATTTAAAATAAAATTATAAAATTTGTGTAGTACACAAATCTATTTTTATTTTCTTGCAAATCCTTGTCTAAATCAAGGATTTAGAAATTTTGTTCTACAAAGATGAGTTTAATGTATATTAAAATTTATTCATTACGATTAAAAATTCATGAGTAATATTCTTCTTCCCATTTTTCATCTTCTTTTTTAGATTCTCAATTTTTAAAATCATTTATATTCCCATATACTAT
>NZ_JAEDAM010000004.1 GCF_018420025.1 Candidatus Vampirococcus lugosii
TGATATAAAAAAATATTATGATTTATTTAATAGATAAGTTTAATGAAAAAGAAAAAACTACTATTTGTAATAACTTGATTTAAAAAATGATGAGCTGAAAGACAAATGCTCAATCTTTTAAATTGAATAAAAAATGATTTTGAAATACAAGTTGTATGATTTTTTGATGGATATTATAAAAAAGAGATAGAAAACTTATGAATAAAAGTTCATCTTATAAAACTTAAATCAAATCTATGAATCTTTAAAGCAGTTTATAAAGTAAATAAGATAACCAAAAACTTTAAACCTGATACAATCCAATCAATGCTTCCTCATGCAAATATAGTCTGTAAACTTGTAAATGCTATAAATTTTAATAAATATACTATTTTTACTTGAATAAGAAATTCTAGGGAACCAAAACTTTTAGAAATACTTGAAAAAATTACTGATAGATCTTCAAATAAGATAATTACAAATTCTATTACAAACAAAAATGCTCTTATAAAAAGATGATTTGAAGATAATAAAATACAAGTAATCTATAATTGAATAAATTTTCAAGAACCAAAAGAAAAATATCATTATGATAAAAAAACTATACTTACAGTTTGAAAATTTTATCCTCAAAAAGATTATGAAACAAATGTATTAGTAGTAGAAAAACTTTCACAAAAAAGGGGTGATTTTCAATTTTTATATGCATGAGTTTGACCAGAAAAAGAAAAAATAGCAAATTTAGTGAAAGAAAAAAATCTAGATAATTTTATAAAATTTTTATGAGTAAGAGATGATATTCCTGAACTTATGAATAGTGCAGACTTATTTTTCTTACCTACAAAATTTGAATGACAAGCAAATGTAATACTTGAAGCTATGTATTATAATCTCCCTATCTTAACAACAGATATACCTGAAAATACTGAAGTTTGTGAAGCTTTGTTTTGAGAAGTTGGTGATATAAATTTTTTTGCTGAAAAAATAAATGAGTTTTTAGATAATAAAATTGATTTTAAAGAGAAAATCATTATTAACAAAGAAAGTATACAAAATTTTACTGTTGATAAGATGGTGAATGAATATTTAAAGTTTTATAAGTAAATAGTATGAAAATAAAAGACATTTTATATAAATCAGGTATTTTAATACCATTTTATATAAAAAATAATATAATAAGAGTTGTTTTAAGAATAAAATATTCTCCTTTATTTTTAGAAAAAATAAAAAATTGAAAATTGTATTCCAAAATTTTATCAACAATAAATGTTTGATGATTTTTTAAAACTGTTGCATATAAAAGACATATAATATGAGATAAAGAAATTGAAAAAATAATTTGAAAAAATAATAAAAAAATAAAATTTGCAGATGTATGATGTTCAGACGGATCAGCAAGTATAAACTTATATGAACATATGCAAAATAATTTTGAAAAATATGATTTATTTGATTATTATAATTACTTAAAATATATAAACTATTGACCTATAAAATTATTTTTAAATAAAGATAATTATCTTGTATATTTTCAGTTTTTATTTATATTGATATACATAAACAAAAAAATAAATTGAAAATTAAATAATCAAAAATATATTAAATTTTGGAATCCTGATTTAAAAAAACATTGACTGAAAATAAATGAATTTAATATTATAACTGATGTATTAGAAATTGAATATGATATAGTTAAATGTGCTAATTTATTACATTTTAACTATTTTAAAAAAGAAGATATATTAAATATTGTAAACAATAAAATGTTACAATATGTTAAAAAATGATGATATCTAGTTTTGATTCATAATAATAGTAAATATCAAGATAATGAGGCTGTGCTTATTCTTAGAAAAAATGAAAAATGAGAATTTGAGATATATAAAAATATAAATAATTATGAAATAATTAGTTTGTTTAAATAAAAAAGATTATGAAAAAAATTATAATAGAGCTTACTTGATTACAAGGATCTTGAAAAACATCAATAATTAATGCTTTAAATCCCAAATATGAAAAAAATGTTTTTTATTGTGAAATTTTTAACAAAAATTATAATAATTTGAAAATTTATAAAAAATTTATAATAAGATTATTTTCTATATTGAAAAATATTAAAATAAATTGGAAAATATTTAAATTTAGTCTTTCTTTTGAAAAAAGATTAATAGTTTTTAATAAATTATCATATTCTATATATAAAATTAATTATATAAATAAATATTATAAATCAAAAATTATTATAACAGATGAATTATTTTTACATTCTATTTTTAGTTCTTTGTTTTTATATGAAAATAAAATAAATAAAACTAAAATTGAAAAGTTTTTAAAAAACATTATATTAAATAAAATTCAACCTATATATATTGATGTAAAATATGATGAACAAATAATTAACACAAAAAAAAGAAATATCTTTAAATTATATGACAATTTACAAGATGAAGAAAAAAAAGAATTATTAGTAAAAAAATGAAATTTATCAGAATTTATAACAAATAAATATTGTGAAATTTATAATAGACCATTTTTAAAAGTTCCTTCACTATCTTTAAAAGAAAAAATACACAAAGTTGAGGAATATATTGATTTAATAATTAAATAAATACACTATGAAAAAAGTTCTAAATTATATAAGACAAATTATGTTTTATATAGATGCAAAAATGTTAAATTATTTTAAATTTAAAAATTGAAGAATAACAGAATTTGAATATAAATTAAGAAAAAAGTTTTTAAAAAAAATAAATCAGTTTTGAGTCTATGATTTTTATCAAAGTTATCCTCCTTTGATGATAACTTGAGTTAGACCAACAGCTTCAAGATTTTGAAATTATTGATTAGAAAATTATCTAAGTAAAGAAAAAGAGGTTTTAGATATTTGAGGGAATATAAGTTTTTTTTCAGCTTATACTTCAAGATTTGTAAAAAATATTGATGTTGTTGAATATGAGTGAAATTTATGTGATATATGAAATGAATTATTAGGATTTGAAAATATACAAAATGTTAAAATCCATAATGTTGATTTTAAAAAATATAAAACAGACAAAAAGTATGATGTAGTTTTTTCATTTGCTATACATATGTGGGTATGACTAAGTATTGAAAAATATTTAGAACAAATTTATAATTTAATGAAAAATAATTGAATTTTAGTTTTAGAAAGTCATACTTTTTATCAAAACAAATCTGATAGTTTAGATAATCATATTAAAAAATTTGGAAAATTTGATATAATTAAAAAATGAATTAGTGATGATCAATGATGAAATTATAGAGAGTTTTTTATTTTAAGTAAAAAATAATATATGTTGAACATTTTTTATCCTGTTGAAGTTTTTGTAGTAAATTGAAAAAAATATACAAGAAGTGCTTGGGTTGTAAATTGATATTGAAAATACTTCAATAAAGTAAATTTTTATGCCAATATATTTTATGTAAATAATATTGATACAAATAAATTTCAAGAAATTGATTCAAATATTGCATTAATTAATTTTTTTGACAAATGAATAGATTTCAAATCTTTTATTAAAAATATATGATATTATAAAAATAAAATTAAAAAAATAAATGATGATGAACTATTTTTTATATTATATCCTTATAAGTTTATTTGATTTTTATTATGATTAATATTAAGAAATAAAAAACTTATAATTAGAGTTGTTAGTGACCCTATCCAACAATTTACAATTCATTGAAATAAATTTCAAAGATTTATAAGAAAATTATTAAAACCTTTTGTTTATATTATTTATGAATGAATTTCAAGATTTATATTTCAAGATAACTTAATTTTTTATACTGCAAATATAACAACTAATAAAAAAAATCATATAAATCAAATTGAAATAATTTCTTGCTCAAATTTTAATGAAGATAAAGCACTTATAAACAATAAAATAACAAAAAAAATTTCTTTTGTATGATGAGAGATAAATAGAAAGTGATTAAATGTATTATTGAAAGCATTAAATCATACAAATCATAATGTAGAATTGAATATTATTTGAATGGATAAACTACAAAGAAAAGAAAATATAAAATTAGCTCAAAATTTGAATATTAAATTTCATGGTAAAATATACAAAAGAGATGTGTTTTATAAAAAACTTGCTCAAAGTGATATACTTGTTATGCCAAGTTTTGGAGAAAAACAATGAAAAACTCAACTTGAAGCTATGAGTGTAGGAGTGGTTCCTATATGTGCTGATGGAGGTTGAACTTATAGAACAATAGATAATTATTATAATGGTTTATTATTCAAACAACTTGATTGGAAAGCTTTGGCAAAAAATATTGATATGCTATATAATAAACCTGAATTGTATGAGGATTTGAAACAAAATGCACTTGAATATATACAAGAATTATCTTTGGAAAAACAAGTAAAGAAGATGAGTAAAACTATAAATAATTTTTATAATTTATAAATAATAAAAATGAATATAATTAAAAAAAATTTTTCAAGGTTATATATGGCTTATGATACAATTTTTAATACAAAAGTAATAGAATGATGAAAATTTAATTGGATAAAATTAAAATCTTTATCATATATGCCTATTATTTTACCTTTTTTGAAAGAAAAAATAAATAACTTTCTATCCAGAAAAGAAAGAAAAAATTATATAATACAAAATAAAGTTGCCAAGTTTTTTCTATACAATAATGATGATACTTTATGAAAAAGCTCACAATATTTTGAACATCACTTACAACATTTTTTGGATGATACAGAAAATAAAAAACTTTTTGTAGATATATGAACAAATATTGGTTTTTATACTCTGTATGCAATAAATAAAAAATGATTTCAAAAATCTATTTGTTTTGAGGCAAATCCTGATACCTTCAAAGTATTAAATAAAAATATTGAATTAAATAATTTAGATAAAAATGTGGATTTAAAAAATTTTTGATTATGAGATAAAGAAGATAAATTAACTTTCTTACAAAACAAAACTCATACTTGATGAAGTAAATTTATATCTTCAGAAGAAAAATCAAATTACACTTGAGAAAATTACAATATTATAGATGTAAATATTAAAAAGTTTGATGATATTATTAGTAATAAAAATATTGATATAAATGATATTTGATTTATAAAAATGGATGTAGAATGATTTGAATACAATGTTTTAATATGAATGAAAGAAACTTTAACAAAATTAAATAAATGAACAAAGTTATTTATAGAAATATGGTGAAAACATCCAAAACTTGAGGAAACAAAAAAGTTTATACAAGATAATTGATTTGTATTAAAAGAGAATATTTGAAGTAATTATTTATATATTAAAAAATAATAATGCCAAAACCAAATTTTTTTATAATATGAGAACCTAAATGCTGAACAACTATACTTCATAATTATCTTTCTAATCATAAAGATATTTTTATGTCTAAAACGAAGGAGCCTCATTATTTTAATACAGACCATCATCAAGAAGCTATTCAGTTAAATTGAGAAGGTAAAACAAAAAATAGTATTTTTAGATATATTAATAAAGAAGATTACCTTTCATTATTTGAACAAGCTAATAAAGAACAAAAAATTATTTGAGAATCAAGTACAAATTATGCTTATAGTAAATTAGCAGCAAAAGAAATATATAATTTTAATCACAATCCTAAATTATTGTTTTGTATTAGAGAACCTTTAAGCTTTTTACAAAGTTGGCATTCTCAAATATATAAAACTTGAAGTGAATTTATAGAAAATTTTGAAGAAGCTTTAATTTCTGAAAAAGATAGAAAAAAATGAAAAAAAATTTGAAAAAGAACTAAATATTCTTCATTACTTTATTACTCAGAATGGATAAAATTTACAGAACACTTACAAAGATACTTAGATTATTTCCCAAAAGAACAAATAAAAGTAGTCATATATGAAGAATTTAAAAAAGATAATCAAAAAACTATAGATGAGATTACAGATTTCTTGTGAGTTGATAGAATGAAAATAGATTATAAACAAGCTAATATAACTCCTAAAACAAAATTAACAAAATTTTTAAAATCTAAAAACATATTTAGAAGATTTTTTTGAAAAATTTTACCTTTATCTTTTAGAAAAAAATGGTGAATTTTTGTTGATTATATAGATTCAAAAATTGATAAAAAAACAAATACATTAAGTCTTGATGCAAAAACAAAACTTATGAAACAATTTAAACCAGAGGTAGAGAAAATAAATGATTTACTTCATAAACATAATCTTATAGATCCAGAGATTGATTTAGTAAAATATTGGTGATATGATAAAGTTTAAATATTAATATAAATAATACAATATGGACAAAGTAAAAGTTATTTATACAGTTTGATACTGACATAGTGGCTCTAGTTTGATTAATGCTATTTTATGATGAGCTAATGATAGTATAGCAGTTTCAGAATTGATAAAACTATGACATAGAATAAGAAAATTATGAAATAGTAAAATATTAAGTAATAGATGAAAATGTCAATGATGCAGAGAAAATATTTATAATTGTAAATTATGGTCTCAAGTATTAAAAGAAGTTCCAAAAGATAATATATATTTTCAAAATGAAAATTTTTTAGATAATTTAAAAATTAGCTTAAATATATTATTTTGATTTCCAAAAATAAATTTTAATAATTTAGATGATACTAAACTATATAATTCCATTATAAAAAATTCTAATAAAATATATGATAAAAATATAAATACTGTTGTAGATTCTTCTAAAGACCCAAGAAGATTAAAATATTTACAAAAAAATCCTAATATAGACTTATATGTAATTTACCTTACAAGGGATCTAAGATGAGTAAGCAACTCTATGGAAAAAAGATGAAAAAACTTTTGAAGAACTTATATTATATGGCATATATGGAATATATTATCTTATATAACATATAAAAAACATAATAAAAATAAAAAAATAATGATAAGTTATGATAAATTTACTCAAAATCCAGATAAATATTTAAAAAGAATAAAAGATAAATTTAATATTGATTTAAATATGGAAGATTATCTTGATAATGCTAATAAACAAGAAATACACTATATATGATGAAATAGTATGCAAAAAAAAGATATTACTGAAATCAAATATGACCAATCTTGGAAAAAAAGAATGCCAAAATGGAAACAATTTATTCTTAATATGATTTGCTATATTCCAAATAAAATTTGGGTTTATAATAAAAAGTTATAACTTACTACCCTTTCCTTATCTTTACAACTTCTTTTTAAAGTTTTAGTAAACTTTTATAGTCAACTTTCTATCAAGGACTTAATTAAAAATACTTGATTTTTTATCAATATTGTTTATAATGTTTTTAATTTAATTAGATAATTACTTATTATTTATGTTAATAAAAAGATTGATTTTTGATGAAATTCAAAAAGTATTGGATACAAACAAAATAATAATATTAAGATGACCAAGACAAGTTGGTAAAACCACTATAATGAAAGACTTACAAACAACTTTCAAAAGTCAGAAAACTGTGTTTTTGGATATGGATGACCTTGATATAAAAGAAAAGATAAAGACAGCTTGAAACTTGATAAATTATATAAAATTTGAATACTCATATCAAGAAAATGAAGATATTGTTATATTTTTAGATGAATTTCAAAATATAGAAAATGCAGGTGTTTTTCTTAAAAATATATATGATAAATATTCAAATATAAAGTTAATTTGTAGTTGATCCTCAAGTTTGGAAATAACAAAAAATATTGAACATCTTACAGGTAGAAAAATAGTGTTTGACATTACTCCATTTACTTTCAAGGAATATCTAAAAGCAAGAAAATTTAAAAATTATAATATAAAGTTTAATATAAATAACTTTAATGAAATAAATGATTTTTATAATATTTATCAAAATGAGCTAGAAAATTTTTTAAAAGAATATCTAACTATATGATGATATCCTGAAATTGTTTTGACTACTTGAAACATTAGAAAAAATATAGCAAAAGATATTACAAAACATATATTCAAAAAGATATAACATCATTTTTACATATAGAGAATATACAAGCTTTTAATAATTTGCTTAAAATAATTTCTTCTCAAATTTGAAGTTTGTTAAACAAATCAGAACTAAATGCTACTTTATGAATATCAATAAATACTTTAAAAAAATATCTTAATATACTTGAATGAACTTTCATAATAAACATATTAAATCCTTTTTATAAAAATGTAAGGAAAGAGCTTAGCAAAATGCCAAAAATTTATTTTAATGATATGTGAATTAGAAATTATTTACTTTACTGAAACCTTGAAGAACTTCCAACTGCTAATATATGAGAATTGGTAGAGAATTTTGTTTATAATGAATTAAAATTAAAAGATAATAATTGAATAAATTTTTATAGAACTATATCCAAAGCAGAAATAGATTTTATATTTCAAAAATCATTTGATAAAATTATACCTATGGAAGTAAAGTATAGAAATAAAGTAAATGTCCCTGAAATTATGCAAAATTTTAGTAAAAACTATTCAAGTAAAATAGATAAAAAAATAATTATTACAAAGAATAAATTAGAAATAAAAGAAGATGTTTATCTTATACCAGCTTGTTTGGTAAGTTTTATAAACCTTTAGCTTTTCCTTATCTTAACAACTTCTTTTTTAAGTTTTAGTAAAGTTTTTCTTGATTTTATTTTTATTATGTATATAATTTCTCCCATATATGGTAATATAAACCTACCTAAAATTCCCAGAATTGGTAAAGACAATATATTTTTTATAATATTATAATATACAAATGGAACTTAAAAGAAATATATATCAAGAATTGACAAACTGGAGTAAAAAGAAAAATAAAAAGCCTCTTATCTTGAAAGGTGCAAGACAAGTATGAAAATCTTTTGTTATAGAACATTTTGCAAAACATAATAATATAAACATACATAAGATAAACTTTCAATCTCAAAAAGATGCTTTTTATATATTTGATTGAAATCAAGATGCCAATACTATATTAACCAAGATTGAGTATTTTTTAGATACAAGTATAGATATAGACAATGATTTATTATTTTTTGATGAGATACAGGAATATCCTAAAGCTATAAATTCACTTAAATTTTTACAAGAAGAAAAACCAGAACTTAAAGTTATAGCAGCTTGAAGTTATCTTTGAATTATGAAAAATCAAGAATCTTTCCCGGTATGAAAAGTTGAATATCTTTCTATGTTTCCACTTACTTTTGAAGAATTTTTACAAGCAATCGATAAAAAACTTTATGATTTTTATAATACTATAGATGTGGATAATATGAAAGTTATAGATACTTTTTTTCATCAAAAATTGCTTGATAAGTTTTATTTGTATTTGGCTATATGATGAATGCCTGAAGTTGTTTTGTCTTTTATAGAACATGTAAAAGATAATTCTTTATATGAAACTTTAAATATAGTTAGAAAAAAACAAGAACAGCTTCTTGAATCATATAAATCAGATTTTTCTAAGCATGCATGAATAGTAAATTCAAGTCATATACTAAATGTTTTTGAAGCAATTTCTATACAATTATCAAAAGCAGATTATGAAGAAACCAACAAGTTTAAATTTACTTGAGTTATACCAAATCAAAAAGGTTATGATAGGATAGTATGACCACTTACTTGGTTATCAAAAGCAAGACTTGCTATACAAAGTTTTATCATATCAGATACTAAACAACCTTTAAAGGCAGAAGTTCAAAAAAATAAGTTTAAAGTATTTATGCATGATATATGACTTTTAAATGCTGAATTATCTACTCCTATACATTCATTATTAAATATAAAAAGTTCTTTATGATCATATAAATGATATATTATAGAAAATTTTATAGCTTGTGAATTATTTTCAATTACTGATAAACATCTATTTACCTGGACTAGATGAAAATCAGAGATAGAGTTTATATTTGAGAAAAAAACACATCTAATACCCATAGAAGCTAAATCATCAGATAAATCAAGGAAAGCTAAAAGTTTACTCTCTTTTATAAAAAGATATAATCCTACATATGCATATAAGTTTACAGCACAAAACTATTGAAATAAAAATTGATTTGAAACTATTCCTTTATATTTAATTTGAAAAATATTTAAAGAAAGAAAGTATTAATTTTTCCTTATCTTAACAACTTCTTTTTTTAGTTTTAGTAAACTTTTATAGTTTATGATCAAAAATCATAATCAAAATATAGCAAAAGCTATCATCAAGTACAATAAATTTTCATACCTTGCACTATTTGTATATTCAAAAAAAATTCATTTCAAACTATATAGTATAAGTCATACTATCAAAAAATAAACTATATTTCAAAATAAAAATCACCTATAAAGTATGATAGGGTTTTTCTTATATATGTAGATAAATGAAAATAAAAACATCATAAACCAAGCTATGATACTTGATATAACTGCTCCATATACTCATATAAAAGGTATCAAAGCTCCATTTATAAGGATATTTACAAGTGCAGCAAAAGCTATTATCTTTACTCTATTTTTTGGTTTTCCATAAGCATTTATCACTACAAAATTGAACTGAAATAAAACTTTTAGAACCAAAAATAAAGCTATAAACTGTAAAAGTATACCAGAAAGTAAAAAATGATCACCAAATAATACTATAGATACTATATCTCAAAATAATAAGAAAAATACTCAAAGTGCAAAAAATATAATTCAAAAATAATTATAATATATGTTTTGTAATATCTTAATTTTAAAATTTTCTTTTTTTTCTATAAGCTCTGTGATGATAGGCAAGAAAAGTTGCATGATAGGTCATATAAACATTCATTGTATCATAAACAAACTTTTAAAATTTGTATAATATCCTGCACTTTCTGTTCAAGCAAGGAACAAAACCATCTGTAAATCTATCTGTCACATAACAACTCATGCTTGACCTCAAAGTAATGCCCATAATCCATAACTATGAAAACTTTTTAAAGTATCTTTATTGTATGATATATCTATCTTTTGAAGTTTAACCTTTTTTAAAGCTTTTATATATAAAAATATACAAGAAAGTACAAAAGCTATAACTCATCAAAGTATCCAAGTAAGAAAATAATTTTCTATACTACCATTTTCAAAAAGAAAAAAACTTAATGTAAAAGCAAATATAAGCCACATTCTTATAGCATTTGAAAATCTTTGATAGAATATTTCTTGAAAAGAATTTAATATATTATTTACAAGACCATATAAATTTAAAAGTATAAAATAAGCTATAATATAGTATATAAAAGTTTTACTAGCATAAGAATCAAGATATATGTTTGATATCACATCTGCTCAAAAGTATATAAGTAAAGATATGATAATAGAAAAAAATATTTGAAAAATGATAGTATATCATATCAAAAATCAAACTTTTTTATCTTCACCTTTAGCAAGAAACTTAGGTATAAAATAATTTAAAGCTCACTTATTTCAAAGATCTCAATATATTACAAGTATACTTACAAGTCAAAGAAGTGAATATATAATTCAAATATCTGAAACTCATAGATCATTTGAAAGTATAGTTCTTATAAGATATCAAGTAGGAGCTATGATAAAAGCAAAAAAGTATAACCAAAATCATTTAGTTAATAATTTCTTTGCAAGTGTTTCTTCCTTGAAAAGTTGATTATCTTTCATTTATATTTGATTTTTTTAGGTAAATAATAAGTTAAGAAAAATTAATTTTCATATTTATTAAATTTATAAGTTCTTGAATTAAATTATTTTTTACAAAAGTTTTTTTGGTCTTGAGTTAAAACTTCTCATAGTCAATCAAGTATCTTATAGTTTTTAGGTGATTTTTCTAATTTTTCTCTTATTTGTATGAGTGCTTTTTTGTATGTTTTTCAAGTTCTTTCTTCTATAACTTTCTCATTTACATCAAAAAGATTTTTAAAGAAAAAGTATATATCATATATATCTCTATTTGCATTTCTTTCAATAAAAGAAACAAGTTTATTTGCAAATATAGTTGATTTATCTTGTACTTTTATATCTGTTCCATAAAAATTTACTATTTCATATTTATTATTTTTCCAAATTTTCCTGTTTATATCTATTTTTATATTTACATCATATTCTCAGTAAGAAAGCAATATATTATGACCTTTTTTAACTTTTCAGTATTTTTTTAATATATCTACCATCTCCTCATCTACTTGCTCAAAGTCTTCCAAAAGATCAAAATCTAAATCTGTAGAAAATCTATCTAATCAATATAAAAAATAACAAGCAGTTCATCATTTAAAAGCCAAGTATTTACCAAGTTTTGATGAAAAAATATCCTTTAATATTAAAAACATAATTTGTCTATGTTTATCAGTATTAAGCATTGTTTAGTATTTTTTTAATTTCTAAAATAACTCTTTTATTGTATATCAAACTTATCTTTTCTAATTTATCTTTATCTATATCTTCTAAATTATCAAAATAATAGTTTGCTGATAAATATAACCTATCACAGATAGCTCTTTCCTTGCTTGCTATCATATAGTTTCATTTGTTTATAATTCATATAGGATTTAAAAGAATATCTTTTTTTAGGTTTAAGTATCTAAAATTAACTCCTAAAAACTGTTTTGTAATAGTATTATCACTTGCAAGAAATATAGTGTCTTGATAATCTTGAAATATAATTCATTCTTTTTTAAGAACTGTTTCAAAGCTAATATATGAATTTTTTTTAAGTTTTGTTGAAAGTTCAAGTTTGTTATATTTTTTTAATGTATATATTCATTTAGTTATATAGTCAAAAATACCGTTTTTTACTCATCTTGAAAAAAAACTTTTTATAGTTTCTTTATTTTCTATTCATACAATATTTTTTATATCATTGTATGTAAAAACTGTCTTTCAAGATCAGATTATTTTATCTATATTTTTCATATATCATCTCATAAGGTTTAAATCTAAACCTATTATAATGAAATTATGTAAAAATCAATATTTTTATATTTGATTTTTTTAGGTAAATAATAAGTTTCAATGTATCTATATCATATATTATATATAATTTTTTATTCAAATTACTGAAAAGATTTTAGTTTTTTATGATGAATAGCTATAAAATATTTATTTTTTGTAATATTTTGTTTTTGCATATTAAAAAAATATTTAAAATTTTTACAAAATTCATGTATACCAGTGAATATCTTTTATTATTTGTTTTTCAAATGCTCATGGTGCATAATATACATATATATGATCAAAAGATATTTTACTTGACATAAGATTTAATAAAAATTCAAATCATCAAACTACTATTTTTTTATTTTTTATTTGAGAATAGTAAATATTTTTACCAACTCATCAAGTAATATTTTCAAATAATAATTCATAATTAAGATTATAGTTATTATTTAATAAATATTCAAAAAGTTCTTTAGATTTATTTTTATTGACACAAAGTATAAATATATTATTATGTTTTGATATATTATCAATTATTTTATTTTTATCATTTTGTTTAGATAATTTAATATTACTATAAGATTTATCACCTCATATTGAATAAAATCATTCTTTAGTATTATTTGAAAAAAATACAACTTCATTTTTATCAAAAAAATCCATAAATTCTTGATAATTAATTAAATTATTTGTTCTATAAAATGTAAAATAAAATTTATTTTCATCATACATCATTTTTTTTATCAAACAAATATTATTGAATATATCGTCCATATCATCAAAAAAATCTACAATACAATCTCTATCTTCATTTTCTAATTTTTCTGAAATAACAAGTAAATCTTCTCTCAGAGAATTAAAAAGTTTATTTGATAAATAAAAATCAATATTTCATTTGATATAATCAATTTCTACTATATCTTTTGAAATTCAAATAAATTGTTTTGTTATTTCTTTGAAAAGAATACCAGTAAATATAATAAATTTAGTATAAAATTTATTTAATTCATATATATCAAGTCATTTAATTTCATATTTATATATAAAAAATTCAAGTTTATAAATAACAAAATATAGATCAAATGGTTTATTTAAATATTTTGATAAACTATTGTACCAAGTATCCCGATCAAAAAAATAAATTTTGTAATCAGATATATTTTTATTTTTTATAAATTCAAATAAATTATAATGATTTGCTAGAACTATATCAGATAATTTTTTATCAATTCACTTTTGCAAAAAATTAGAAATTTTGAAATCATTTGCCAAAGATAAATCCAAAAATCAATGTCATTTATCATATTGACTAAAATACTTTATTAAAAAATTAATTTCAAAAAAATTAAAATTATCTTTTCATAAAAATAAATTTGTATTTTCTTTATCAAAAATAGAATTATTTCCCAAATATCAAATATTTTTTACTCATAAATTTGATAATAAAGTTTTTGCAATTTTAAGTTTTGATGGATTTTGAAAACAAATAATTCATTTTTTATTTGTTGTTGCTATATCATACAAAACTTTTTTGAAAGATTCATCTCATACATAAAATTTATCTCAATCTTTTGATTTAGAAATTGTATTATCAGGTCATTTATTTATAATTTTGGAATTAACAGCTACTTCTTTTTTTAATCAAGGTAAAAAATAATTTGATTTATCTACATAATAATCATCTTTTATATCAAATATTTGATTATAAATACTTTCTGATCTTAAAATACAATTTTTTAAAATAGGAAATTTATTTGACAAATTTCAAAATCTTTCAACAAAAAATTTAAAAATATTATAAGATGCCAAGCTATCTGTCAAAGCATCATGATAGTCTCAATCAATAATTATATTATATTCTTTTTTTAAAATTTCACTTATAATTTCCAAAGAATAACTCGGTAAAAAATGAAATATACTATGCGACAAATGAAAAGTATCCAAAGTTTTAACAAAAGATAAATCCATATATTTTGATAAAATATTTATATCAAACATAATATTATGTCAAATAATAACAGTATTTTTATCAAAATATTTTGAAATTTGCTTCAGAATATCTTGTATATACGGTGCATCTTGCAAATCATTAACATTAATATTAGTTACGAATTTTACAATATTTTTTAAATCTAAACTGTTTGATTGTGGTTTTATATAAGATTTATATTTTTCTAATATATTAAAATTATTATCAAATTTTACTATTCATATTTGAATGGGTTCATCTTTTTTGATATCTAATCAAGTTGTTTCTAGATCTAGAGATATATAATTTAAATTTTTAAGCATAATCAAATTAATAAATATAAAAATACAATATTTATTGTATACTAAATAATTTCTTGAATTCAAGATTTTTAATAAGTTTTTATCAATTTTTAAAATAAACAAAATGATGAAGTTTTTTGTCAACTTCATCATAGTTTATATACTTAATATAAATTAAACATTTTCAATTATTTCTTCTATTATTTTTGGTTCTATTTGTTCATGAATATATCTAGAAATTGGTCTAGCTCAATATTCAGGTGCATAAATTTCATCAATAATAGATTGTATATTTTTTACATTATATTTTGGTACTGATATTCATTTTTTTTCTTTCCATAATCTTGAAAATTCTTTATATTCTTTTTGAAAAATATCAATCATTATTTCTTTGGAAAGAGGTTTAAATACTATAGTATTATCTAATCTATTTAATAATTCAGCAGATATTTCAGATTTCAACTTTTCCATAACTCTTTCTTTCACTATATCAAAATCTTTATCAAAAGAATCTTTTGAAGATTTATTATTAGTTCAAAATCAAATTTTTACTACTTTTTTGGCAAATTCTTCCGATCAAATATTTGAAGTAAGAATTATTATAGTATTTTTGAAGTCAATTAATCTTCATTTATTATCTTTTAGTGTTCATTCATCAAGAATTTGCAACAAAATATTTAAAACATCAGGAGATGCTTTTTCTATTTCATCAAATAATATAATACTATAAGGATTTCTTCTTACAGATTCTGTAAGAGTTCATCATTCATCATAACCAACATAACCAGGAGCAGATCAAATAAGTTTACTAGAACTATTTCTATCCATATATTCCGACATATCAACTCTAATAAGTGACTTTTCGCTTTCAAAAAAATGTTTTGCTAACAATTTAGTAATATAAGTTTTACCAACACCTGAAGGTCATAAAAATAGAAATGATGCAATAGGTTTTTGTCTATCTATCACAGATATACGATTTCTTTTTATATAGTTTACTAAAGATTGAACTGCTTCATCTTGTCCAACTAAATCTTTTTTTATCAAAGTATCCAAATCTTTAAGTTTATTTAATTCTGATTCATTAAGTTTAGATTTAGGAATTCATGTTTTCATAGACAAAACTTCACTTATATTTATACTATCAACATTTGTTCTCAAATGTTTTGGTAATGAATTTTGAGATCTAATATTTTTCATTTCTTGTTTCAAATTTTCTTCTTCTTCTTTAAGTTCCGCCGCTTTAAAATAATCTTGATTTAAAATTGATGCTTGTATTTTTTTTTGCAAAATTTCAAGTTTTTTTTCTACTTGTTTGTATTCATCATTTTTTTCTAATTTTTCTCATAAAGTAGATTGTCTTGCACATGCTTCATCAATTAAGTCTATTGCTTTATCAGGCAATTGTTTATTTAATATATATCTTGAACTTAATTCAACAGAAGTATGTATTGCATTATCTGCAATATTTACACCATGAAATGATTCAAATTTTTCTCTAATACCAAATAAAATTTTTTTAGTATCTTCATTACTAGGTTCATCAACATTTACTTCTTGAAATCTCCTTTTTAATGCAGGATCTTTTTCAATATGTTTTTGATATTCGTCATATGTTGTTGCACCTATTAATTGTAATTTACCTCTAGATAAAAAAGGTTTAAGTATGTTTGCGGCATCAGCTCATCATTCTGTATTTCAAGCTCATATTATAGTATGTAATTCATCAATAAATAAAATAATATTATTAGTAGGATCAGTTGCTTCTTGTATAATAGTTTTTAATCTTGATTCAAATTCTCATCTATATTTGGTACCAGCAACCAGTCCACCAACATCAAGCATAAAAATTCTTTTATTTTTTAATTTCTCAGGGACATCATTATTTTCTATTTTTTGAGCTAATCATTCAACTATAGCCGTTTTACCAACTCAAGCTTCTCATATAAGTAAAGGATTATTTTTTGTTTTTCTCAAAAGAGTATATATAGTTTGCTGAATTTCTTCATATCTACCTATCACTGGATCCAAATATCAATTTCTTGCTTCAAAATTTAAATTTGTTCAAAAATGTTCAATAGTAAGTTTTTTTTCTTCTACTTGTGAGGAAGTGTCTATTTTACTATCATCTCAATTATTTGTTCAATCTATAAGATCTTGATCCGATTCATTTTTTATTGACTTATAATTATTGTTTATATACATATTTTATTTTTTAAGATATTATTTTTTAAATTTATTATTAATTTTTACTTTTAAGTAATTAATATTTATATATTAAACTTAAAATAAAATTAAATATATTATTTTTTAAAAACATTTTTTAGACAAAATCTTTTCATTTCTTTCATTCATGAAAAAAAGAAATTAAATTTATTTTTTAAATTATTTTTTAATTTAGAAAAAAATGATTTTCATTTTGGAGATTTGGAAAATCAACCAAATCACAATAATGCTGTACCTATAACACCACCTATTATTACTTTATTAATTTTTTTTTCAAATAGATTCTTCATAATTATTTTTTTAAGATAAATATATAAAAAAGTTTTTTGATTATAATAATTTATAATATAAAATCAATATTAGTTGACTTTAATTTTTGTATTAAAAAAATAATTAATAATCTCATTATTTTATATACAAATAAATTAATTTTATCAAGTTTACAAATTTTTGTAATACTGACAAATATTATTAAATAAACAATTTTTGCATTTAGGATTTTTTGCAAGACATTGATATCTACCAAAAAATATAAACAATTGATGAGCTTTATTTTTTCTGTTATTAAGTGTTTAATCTCATTAAACTATTAGAAAGCTGTTATTCTATTATTTATTTCAGTCTACAAAGATGAGTTTAAATTTATAAAAAAATCAAGAAATTAAAGTAATTATATTTTACTTAATTTCTTGATTTTAGTAACAGACAATTTCTATTATAACTAGAATTATTATTTTTAATCTAAAAAATTAATTTATTCAAATAATTTTGGAGATTGTCAAATATGATATTTTACAATAAAATTTTCTGCATAACCAGATGTTGTATGTCATTTATTTCAAGTTCTAAATTTGTTTAAATCATACATTAATGATTTATGATAATTACCAGTTTTTTTTCATCAAGGTAATTTATAAGTACCAGCTTCTCATATAGATCATCAAATTGTATTCCTAGTATATAACCTTCATTCAAGTATTAATTGTTTATCTAATCAAGTTGTTCTTTCATATGAGTCAGTATAATTACTAAATCAAATAGCATCATCCCATATACTTATGAAACCTCAATCTCAATATATATATGCATTTATTTTTTTTACATCATTTTTTATAAAGATATTTCATAAATGATCGTCATCATAATGATCTCTAATTAAAACTATTCATTTCATATCAACAATATCACTATCAATTATTAAATTTCAATTTTTAATTACTATTGTTGACACATCTGATAAATCATAAATATTTGATATATCGTCTTCATATACTATATCATCATTATTATTAATATCTAAATATAGTATTCAATTATTTTTTTGTTCATGAACCATTCATCTTATAGACTTTAATACATTACTTTTAAATTTATTTCTAAATTCAGATGTAGAAATACTAGAAAAATTTCTTTGCTGATTTGTTATTTTTTGATTTCAAATAGCTTGTGAATATCAAATTATCCTAATTCAAGAATAACTTGAATCATCTAGTGTTACTTTCCTATCATCTGGTTCAATTCAATCAGATAAATAATATCTAACTGTATTTCAATCTAAATCATATAAAACATATGGATCTGATTCTATACTTACATTATTTATAAATTGATCTGTACCAGTATAATTTAAAATAAATTGTAATTCTGATTTTCAATCACTTAACATGTTATTAAATCAAGTTGTATACTGTATATAATATCAATTACTTGATGAAGTTAATGTATCTAAATTTTCAGTTTTTAAACCACTTTCTCAACTCAATCCAGATAAAGATTCTTTTTTTGGAGTTAATATTAATTTTTGTTGATTTCATATTATAAATCACATTGGATCCACATTCAATTCTCAAATATATGGTTTCAAAAAACTATAACGAACTGAAGAGACTGTCATCTTCGTTCATCATAAATTAAATCATATATCTCAACTATTTGATTTAAACGGTGATCTTGATTTAATTCAAGTCATAGGCACTGAAAAAGATTTAGCAGTAGAAGTAGGTATTCAAGAAGATGAAACAGTACCAAAATTTAAAGCAGTTCAAGAATTATTTATTCTATCAGAATTTTCTCAAGATTCATCCTCTATATTTGTAATAGATCTTGTTCAAGGTGTTCGTTTAATTCATTTATTTTGTTTAGTAGAAGCTGATATATTAAGACTAACTTCACATGAAGAAGAATTATCAGCATATATATTATTACATGTAGAAGATGGTGTATTTAAAGCATTTATAGTTATAGTAGCTGGAGGTGTAGTAGGCTTAGGTGCATCAGGAGGACACGAAGAAGTATTACATGGTCAACAACTTGTACTACAATTTCAGTCATCATCACAAGATTCTTTACAAGTTTGACTTCAACAAGATGATCTATTAGCAGTAAAAGAAGGAGCTTGAATACACTTTATTTTTCAATCATTAGACCATGATCAAGTAACTTCACAAATAGACCAATGTGTACTCCATGATGCTATATAACTACTACATGCAGATGTAGTTGTTGTTACTGTTAAATCTGGATCTGGATCTGGGTCTCAATCTGGATCTGGATCTGGGTCTCAATCTGGATCTGGATCTGGGTCTCAATCTGGATCTGGATCTGGGTTTCAATCTGGATCTGGATCTGGGTCTCAATCTGGAGCTGGATCTGGGTCTCAATCTGGAGCTGGATCTGGGTCTCAATCTGGATCTGGATCTGGGTCTCAATCTGGAGCTGGGTCTGGAGCTGGTTCTGGAGCTGGGTCTGGAGCTGGTTCTGGATCTACCACTCTAGCACTAGCTCAATTATGACAAGCTACGGAATTTTCATCTCTATCAACCTTAGCATGATCTAGTCACCCCTCTTCAATTGCATCAAACAGTTCATCTACAGTTTCAAAAGTTGTAGCATGATTAGACCATTCATCAAGTTGTTGCTGATTACCTCATCAAACAATAACTTTTGTTCAATCTCCAATAGTAACTTCTTTTTCAAGATTTCCTAATACTAAAGGGTTTCATAAAATAGAACTTAAAGATATAAAAACAATTATAAACATTTTATATAATATTTTTTTCATTTTTTAATTTTAATTATTAAATTTTAAATCTGCTACATAATCATCAACTCATTTAACATTTCAAAACAATCAATAATTATTTCTTTTTAATTCATTATCAACAAAGATATCCCAATAATAATATTTATTCATATTATTAAATAAATAATTCATATCCGTTTCTTTATCTTTTTTAAGTACTTCAAATACTGTAAAAAACATAATAGTGCTTCTAATTTTATTTTTTCTTAACTCTCTTTGATTATCCATAAGTATAATATCATTATCTACAACACTTAATCATTTATTCATATAATTAACAGCTAATTCAAAGTCTCAAAAATTATATTCAACAAGTCATTTATAATAATATGCTTCATATCAATTAGGATTTAAATCAATACTTTTATCTAAATAATCATTTATTTCTTCATATAAAGAAGAATCATTTTTCATATATAATCATCTAGCAACTCATAAATATCACATAGGATAATTTTTATTATAATTTATTGATTCTTTAGCATATTCAATAGATTTTTCTATATCTGGATTTAATTGATTAACATTTAATACTATACTACTCAAAGAATAATAAATTTCAGATTTTAAACTATTACTATTAGTATCTAAAGATTTTTTAAAATATTTAATAGATTCTTTATATTTTCAATTCCTAGCTAAATATCTTCATATATTTCAAGATGCCTCATGATTATTATCTATATCATAAGATTTATGATAATATTTATATCATAATTTTCTATCTCACATAATATCATATACATGTCATATCTGATTCAAAAGTATAGCTGCTTCATTTTCGGAAAGATTATCCAAATTTAATGCTTTATTATAAAAATTAATTGCTAATTCATATTCTTTTATAATTTCATTTGCAAATCATTTATAATACAAAACATTAAAACTATCTTCCTTATCTTCCAAAAGATCTAATACTATAGATGAATATTTATTCTCTTCATACTTATAGACTCATTCTTGCAAATAAGAATGTAAAAGTTGATCAAATTCTGCACTATCTAAATTATCAACTCATTTTTCAGTATAATAAGTAATTACTGTTTCATAATTTCATAACTCAATCATTTTACTTATATCTACATTATTTTCTTTATTATTAAACTCTTCATCATTAAACTCATCTTTGTTAAAAAATAAAAAATAAAATACTAGTAAAAATGAAAAAGAAAAAATTAGTAAAAATAAATATTTTTTTTGATACATATTAAATAATATAAACGAATAAATTTTAATACTAATTTTTAAAAAAAATTAGTATATGTCAATACTATTATTTTTTTTATCTTTTTCAAGTCTTTTTTGCTTTTTATAGCAAATATGTATTTAAAGTACTCCATTTTTCAAAACCAATTTAAACCTTTTAAGGTAGTGACATTTAGTATAAATTAGTTCTTATTAAAAAAATAATTAATAATCTCATTATTTTATATACAAATAAATTAATTTTATCAAGTTTACAAATTTTTGTAATACTGACAAATATTATTAAATAAACAATTTTTGCATTTAGGATTTTTTGCAAGACATTGATATCTACCAAAAAATATAAACAATTGATGAGCTTTATTTTTTCTGTTATTAGGAATTATTTCTTCCAGTATTTTTGAGGTTTGAACTTCTCTTTTAGTTTTTACAATTCAAATTCTATTTACAATTCTATGAATATGTGTATCTACAGGCATAGTAGGAATTTTATAATATTCACTCAAAAATACTTTTGCAGTTTTTTCACCAACTCAAGGAAATTTTATTAATTCATACAAATTATCAGATATCATATATCAATATTTTTCATACATAATAATAGAAAGATTATTTTTAATATCATTTTTTGATAAATTTAATGATTGAGTATATAATATATTACTAGTTTTATAAATATTATTTCATTTTGAATTATAAAGTCATATTGATTTTATTTTTTCTTTGAAATTATCTAATCCTATATCCAAAATATCTTTTGGAGAATTTATATAATCATAAAATTTTGCAGTTGTTTTATTTACTTGTATATCAGTTGATTGTGCTGAAAGCATAATTGAAATTAATAATTGAAAAGGAGTTTTGTAATTCAATTGAATTTTTGCATCAGGAAATTCTTTTTCAAGTTGATCTAGTATATAATTTATATCTATATTATTCATAATATTATTTCAAAATAAAATATTTTTATACAAACAAAATCTTGAATAAATAATCTCAAGCAAAAAATAAAACCCAAAATCAAGCTATCATAGCTGGCAAAAAAGGTAAACTAGATCATTGTTCTCATTTATTAATAATAGAACTTACTACAAAAAATAATATTCACAATACAGAAGAAATTATAGTATAAATAAATACATAATAAAACAAATTAGTATATGATAAATCATACATCATAAAATGAATAAATAAACCTACAAAATAAGCGATCATTACATCTCATCATCAAATTCATTCGGCATCTTTTATTCAAAATCTAAATCTAACATAGTATTTTCCAAATATATATATAAACATAAAGAAAACAAAAAAGATAATTCAACCAAAGAAACTTCGATAAAAATTTCAAACATATCCAAAAAATTGCCAAAATATAGTCCATAAAACTAAAAATAACCAAAAATAAGTATTTACACGGAAAAATAAAATATCATAAAAAAGTAATAATACTAATAACCAGTTAATAACTAAATAATATATCATATACAAAAAAAAGTTATTTGAAAACAGTTCAAATCAAGAATTAAGAACCATAAAATAACTAATAACAAAAGCAAATCAAGAAACTATTTCCAAAACAGGATAAAATGAACTAATTTTTGATTTACAATTTCAACATTTAGCACCAGATAACAACCATGAAAATAGTGGAATTAAATTGTACCAAGATAGTTTTTTTTTGCAATGTGGACATTCAGATCTTCAATAAAGTATTCATTTCAAAACTTCTTTATTAATTTCTCATCTTGTTCTCCAAATCAAAACAGATCCAAAAGATCAAAATACTAAACCAAAAATAAAAATATTAACAATAATAAACCATTCTATTATTTTAAAATCAAAAATAGTATAAGATTGCATTAATTCAATATTAATAAGTGATAATAGTATTTCCATACTAAAAAATATAATTATAAAAAAATAAAAAACATATTAAATATAAAAAAGCATATAAAAAAACAATTATTTTTTTATAATTTTTCCAAAAATTTAGTATCAATTTTTCTTATTCAAAATTTTGGGTTATCAAATTTTACTACAACTATTTCATTCCAAGTTTCCAATATACTTCATTTACCAAATAATTTATGTTGCACTAAATCTCATTCATCATAACTTATTTGAGTATTTTTTGCACTTGATCATCATTTTATATTATAAAATTTGGTAAGATAATCAGGAATTTCTTCTACAAACCTTGATTGCTTATTGAAACTTAATTGTCATCGTTTCATTCTACTATCTGCATGAGAGAAAAATAATAAATCTTTTGCTCTAGTAATTGCAACATACATAAGTCTTCTTTCCTCTTCCATCTCTTTTTGTTCAAATTTTGCTTTGGAAAGAGGGAACATATTTTCTTCAAGTCATACTATAAATACTACTGGAAATTCAAGTCATTTACTTCAATGTATACTCATAAGTTTTACCATATCAGGTTCAGATTCTTCAGCCTCTTCCATATCTACTAATATTGAAATTTCTTCTATAAATTGATTCATTGCATCTATTCAATTTGTGTGAGTTTTTTCATTATATTTTGATGCAAGATTTATTAATTGTCATAAATTTTCCATTTTTTCTTCTGCTTTATCTTTACCTTCACTTGTTATTAAATAATCTTTATATTTTATTGAAGATAACAAATTATTTATAAAATCCGTTGGATAAAGTCATTCAATTTGATTTTCCAAAAATCTAATCATTGTATTAAATGATTTTATATTATTCGTAGCTCAAGCAGTTATTTTTATGGGTAATGTATCAATATTATCTATAACATAATTCATATCTAAATTATTTGTATTGGCATATTCTTGTATATTTTGAATTGTAGTTGTTCATATTTTTCTATTTGGTGTATTTATAATTCTTTTGAGAGAAATATTATCTTTTTTATTCATTATATATTTTATATATGAAATTATATCTTTTATTTCTTTTCTCTCAAAAAATTTAAGTCATCACCATATTTTGTAAGGAATTCATTCTTGAAGTAATATTTGTTCAAAAGGTTGTGATTGTGAATTTGTTCTATACAAAACTGCAAAATCTGACCATTTAAATCATTTTTCTTTTTGCAATCTTTTCATCAAATCAATAATTTGTGTTGCTTCATCAAATTCATCAGTAAATCCAAAAACTCTAATATGATCAGATCATCATCTATTTGATGTTACATTTTTTTGATATTGTTTTTCATTTCTTGCTATTATAGCATTTCATGCTTGTACAATATGATCTTTTGATCTATAATTTACTTCCAATTTAAAAGTTTTTAGATCTGGCCATCGTTCTCATAATTTCAAAAAATTATCCATAACGGCTCATCTTCGTCAATATATACTTTGAAAATCATCTCATATAAAAGTTACATTTCAATCTTGTCATAATAATTTAATTATATCAAATTGAATTTGATTAGTATCTTGTGCTTCATCTACCAAAATATATTTAAATTGTTTTCTGTATTTTTCCAATATATCTGGATATTCTTCAAACATAATTTTAGTAATCATAAGAAGATCATCAAAATCCATAGAATTTGATGCCAACATTGATTTTTGATATTTTTCATAAATTAAAGAAACTGCTTCTTCCCAATCATTTCATACTAAATATAGAAATTTTTTATAAGTTATTCATTCATTTTTAAGAGCTGATATTTTCCATTTTGCTTCTTTTGGTTCTATTTTATTTTTTAATCAATTTTCATTTATTAAATTTTTGATTAAAGTCAATGTTTCTCAAGTATCATATATACCAAATTGAGAAGTATATCAAAGTTCCGTTTTATCAATTTCATGTTTTAGTATTTTCAAAAATATACTATGAAATGTTCCCAACCATTTTAATGTTGATTTATTTATTTTGTGAACATTTGATATTGAATTTTGTCATAATAATTCATCAAAATCTTGAGTATTTTCTGGGATATCAATATCTTGAGATATATTAATAAGTCTTTCTTTCATTTCATTTGCAGCCTTGTTTGTAAATGTTACTGCAAATATTTGCAAAGGATTTATTCAATAATCAAATACTAAATTTGCTATCTTGTATGTAAGAACTCTTGTTTTACCACTTCCTGCTCAAGCTAATATTAAACTACTTGTTTCTATCCATTGTGCAGCTTCTCATTGTTGTTCATTCAAAGTTTCTTTTATTACATCTTTTATCATTTTTGAAAAAAATATTATTTTAATTAAAAATTATAACCAGTATAATAATCAAAAACTTATGAAATTCAATTAATTATGAATATAATCTTATACAACTAAATTAGAGAAAAAAATGAATACTATAATATATATCTTTCAATATAATTTACAATCATTTCGAAAAGTCAGCACTTACAAAAACTTTATCTAAATTAGAACATTAACCTTCTGCAGTAAAAAAATAAAAAAAATTGAAAAGTTAATTAAGAAGTGATCTTTATAGAGTAAATTTTCTAAATACTTGATTTAGACAAGGATTTACGATAATCTAAAAAAGTATTTATGTACTAAACAAATTTTATAATTTTATTTTAAATAATTTAAATATTTTTTCTTGAAGCTCATTTATTTGTTCTACTTTATTTATTCTCAACAAGTAAGTAATATCAAATTATTTATTTAATTTTATT
>NZ_JAEDAM010000033.1 GCF_018420025.1 Candidatus Vampirococcus lugosii
AAAAGAATAAATATTTTATGATGAATAAATGCTTTAACTATGAAATTTACTTCACTTATAACAGAAAGAAATTGTAATACTGAAACAGTAAAAGAAGTTTTGTATAAAATTAGAAATGAGTACAGAAACTGAAAAAAAATAGTAATTATTTTAGATAATGCTAAATATAATCATGCTAAAGAAGTTCAAATTTTAGCTGAAAAACTGTGAATAAAACTGTGTTATTTACCGCCATATTCACCTAATTTAAATTTAATAGAAAGAGTTTGGAAATTTTTAAAAAAAGTATTAAAAAATACATATACTCCTAATTTTCTTGATTTTATAGAAAAAATTAAGGCTATTTGCTGAGAATTTAATTTAACTTTTAAGGAAAAATTATCTAGTTTGTTGAATAATAAAATTCAAATAATTAGATAATTATACTAATATTATTAAATGTTTTTAGTATAATATACAAGAATTTTTTAATTATTATATAAATTTATTGGATGAATGAGAAGAAAGAGAATTATATTGAACTAATATATATGCTTATGCATGATTTTATAATATATTAAATTGAGATAATGAGGCTGGAGAAGAGCTTTTGGATAAATGAATGTTAACATTAGATTCACTTTGCCTTGATTACATTTTATATTATTCACAAAATAATGAACAAAAGAAATCGGCATTATATTTTCTTTCTTTAGTTGAGGATACTTGAAATAGTAAATTTGAATTATTAGATTTAATCTATAAATCTGAATGATATGAATGATTAAAATATTTTGCAACAAAAGATGTTGATGAAATTAAATATTTATTTAAATCTAATGAATCATATAAAGAAAGTGAAATTATTTCATACTTGGCATCTGTTGTATATTTATTTAAAGTTATTGTTAATAATATTTTAAATCATAAAGATTTGGATAAAAATAAAAAACTATTTATTGCAGAATTTAGAGTTCTTTATGATAATCTTAAAGATTTATCAATTTTTATATCATATGATAAAGATAATCTTAAAATTTGATTAGCAAAAATATGATATATATTTACAATGTCTGTTGACTGATTTGACAAATTATTTCCTGAATTGTTCAAATCTACAATTATGGATTATGAAAATAATAAAGAAGAATATACGGATTTGGAAAAAATTAATGAACTTGCAAATTTTGCATTCAAAGATTGATTAATAAAATATCAATATGATTTTTGGAAAAATTTGGAAACTTATATAGTTAATTCTAATTATGATGATTTAAATAAACTATATTATTCTATATTTGATAATTATAATGAAAATTTTTTTATTTCTAGCGAAGAAGAATATATAGATATTAGTGGTATCAAAGTGCAAGAAAGATTATCAGCTTTTATTTCACTTTTTGCAAATAGTTATTTATCATTATTAAAATCATATGATTTAGATATTGATCAAAATGTAATTAAAAAAATTTGAGTTATTTTTAATAAACTATGAAAAAATATTGAGTTTAATAAAGCATTAAGACATAATTGAATTAATATTGATTGAAACTATTTTGATGATAAAGAAATTTTTAGAAGCGAAAAACTTGATGATGATAAATATAAAAATAATTTAAATAATAATATCTCATTTTTATTACATTAATTTTACTTTTGTTAAAGTAAATGTTTTAAATATTTTTTGATAAATTTTATTCAAAAGTTTTTTATATTCAAAAAATTATAGTTTCTAAAATAGAATAGAAACTTAAAAATCAAAAAGTTGATTTTGAAATATAAATCATTATTATGATTTAATACTATTAAATATTTATGTTATCTTTTTAATAAGAAATTTGTATTCTAACTTTTTTAAGAAATGTTTAATATAAATATTGATTTTTTTGTTAATAAAATTATAATTGCAAAAAATTTTTTAATATTTATTTTTGGTTTATGTTAAATAAATTGTTTTTTTATGCTAAGATTTGTTGAGAAAAAATTGCAAATCTTACTAATTCTGAAACACAAAAATCAGAAAACAAATGATGAGAAGAATTTTTATTTTATCAAATCAAACCTTTCAAAGATGAGGAAAATACTCTTGCTTATTGGCAAGGTTTTTTGGACAGTATACATTGAAATAAAGCAAAATTAACTTTTATTGTTGCTTGAAATAGCAAAAATATAAAAATATATGTCAAAATTTCTAATGATTTCAAAGATTTTTTTGAAAATAATTTCTATTCATCATTCAAAAATTCTGAATTAATATTAAAAAAAATTAATTTTCCTGATCCTAAATATAATTTAATATTTAAAGATGCAGTATTTCATACTAAACAAGATTTTGTAAAAGATTGAATTTATGTAGATCCTATAAATAATTTTTATTCTTTATATTATGATATTTCTGTTTGATTTCAACTTTTTACTTATGTTGAATATGATTTTACAGTATCCAAAAAGTCTATATTTATTAATATATTAATCAATATTTTATACTTTATAAAATATGTTTTTATAAAATTATTTTTCCGACGAAAAGATAAAGAAGATGAAAAAGAAGATAAAGAAAATTTAATAGATAATCAAGAAAAAAAATATTTTGCTAAATTATGATTATCTTTTGCGATATCATGAGATTTTAATGAAAAAAATGTTAAAAATATAAAAAAAAATCTAAAATCAATTTTTTGAAATTTATCTAGTTCTTGAGATTTAAAAATTTCAAAAAATTATGAAAAATTTAATGTAGATAGTAATTCATTAATAAATTTTTTTCATTTACCAAATTGAGATTTTGAAGTAAAAAATTTGAATTATTTAGAATACAAAAAACTTTCTTATCCATGAAATATTCCAACTATTGATAATTCTATTAAAAATGATATTACTTTACTTTGAATTACTGATTACAAAAATGATAATATAAAATTTGGTATTAGAAATGAAGATAAATTTCGTCATGTTTATGTTATCGGTAAAACTTGAATGTGAAAATCAACATTAATTTCAAATATGGCAAGAAGTGATATGATTACAAATAAATGACTAGCAGTAATTGATCCTCATTGAGATTTAGTAGAAACTCTTCTTGAACATACTCCTAGTTGGAGAATAAATGATATTGTTCTTTTTGATGTTGCAGATTACAAATATCCTATTGCTTTCAATATTCTTGAATATAATACTGAAGAAGAAAAAAATTTGGTTGTAAGTGGTGTAGTTGGTACTTTCAAAAAACTTTATTGAGAATCTTGGGGACCGAGATTAGAATATATATTAAGAAATGTAATACTTTCTTTAGTAGATTATCCTTGAGCAACACTATTACATTTGATAAGAATTTTGAAAGATAAAAATTTTAAAGACGAAGTCGTAGAACATCTTACTGATCCTATTGTAATTAAATTTCGAAAAGAAGAATTTGATAAATGGAATGATAAATTTAAAGATGAAGCTATAGCTCCTATTGTAAATAAAGTTGGTCAGTTCCTATCTTCTCCTATTATAAGAAATATTTTTGGACAGAGTAAAACTCAATTAAATATAAGAAAACTTATGGATTCTTGAAAAATAATTCTTATAAATTTAAGTAAATGAAAAATATGAGAAGATAATGCAAGTATGGTAGGTTCATTTTTGGTTACCAAATTTCAAATAGATGCTATGTCTAGAGCAGATATTAGTTTTAATGAAAGAAGAGAATTTTATTTATATATAGATGAATTTCAAAATTTTGCTACAGAAAGTTTTGAAAACATTCTTTCAGAAGCTAGGAAATATAAATTATCTTTAGTAGTCGCCAATCAATATATATCTCAAATAAATGAAAAAATAAGAAATGCTATATTTGGTAATGTATGAACTATAATTACTTTTAGTTTATGATATGAAGATAGTCAATTAATATCTTCTCAGTTTAAATGATTAGTTTCTGGAAATGATATAGTATCTCTCCCAAAATTTAAAGCTTATGCCAAAATAATGGTAGATGGTAGTACTACAGATCCTTTTAGTATGTCTAGTTTCCCACTACCAGATCCTACAAATTGAGATGAAGTTAAACAAAAAATTATAAAACAATCTCGCCAAAGATATGCTATAGAAAAAGAAAGATTGGAAACTTTAATAAAAAATTGGTCAGAAAAAAAATTTTCCAAAACTGAAAAAGCAGTACAAAAAGCAAAAGAAATTTCAAAATCTAAAAATAATGAAAGCAAAAATAATAAATCAGAAAATAATAAATCAGAAAATAATGAAATTAAAAAAACTGAAAATTCTAAATCTTTACAAAATATTGATGATAAAAATACTGTAAAACTTTGAAACTGGTATGATTGAATAGTAAAACTTAAATATAATTATTGATTATTTGTAATAGTATGAGATAATGAATGATTACTTCATAAGAAAAAAATTAATGTTCCAGATTGAGTAAAATGGAAAGATATGTATGATATATCTGATCAAATAAAAGTATATGCTGAAGATTACAAAGAAGTAAATTGAGAAAAAAAAGTAGTATGGACACAATTAATTTAATTTTATTTTAAGTTTAATATATATACTAATAAATACTATCAAATATATGATAGATTTTATTTATAATAAATACAAACACAGATGAACAAAAAAATAATATTATGAACAATTATTTTATCAGCTACTTGAATTATGACAAGTGCATATGCTAATAATTATGTTTTATGATCAAATAATACAAATGAAATAATAAATTTACCAGCTGAAAATGGAAAAATAAATTTACCAGCAGAAATAAATAATAAATTTTGAAGTATCAGGAAAAATTTAAATAAATATAAAATGAAACAATTGAAAGAGATTAAAGAACTTGCTAAAAATTGAAATTTTGAATGAGCTAGAGAACTAGCAGAAGAATATTGACTTTGAAATGTTATAAAAAAAATTAAAAATTGATATCAAAATTAAGTTAAAAAAATAGAGGAAATTAATTACTCTATTTTTTTATAGGAAATATTTTTGGATATAGTAAAACTTATATTTATTAGTCGCTAATCAATATTACTTCATAAGAAAAAAATTAATGTTCCAGATTGAGTAAAATGGAAAGATATGTATGATATATCTGATCAAATAAAAGTATATGCTGAAGATTACAAAGAAGTAAATTGAGAAAAAAAAGTAGTATGGACACAATTAATTTAATTTTATTTTAAGTTTAATACGATTCATATTTCAAAGTTCATCATTCAAAATATATTTCATCTTCATTAATATAATTTGAATAATCCAAATCACTTACAAATCATTTTTTTTCTATAGCTTGCAAAAATGATTCTAAATGATTATAAGAAGTTCAAGATATATAACTAAAAACTACTTTAATATCATTATTGTCAATATTTTTTATAATTTCAAGTGTATTATCTATTTCCATCATTTCTATCTTAAAACTAATTTCCAAAGCTTGTTTAATTCATTTTTCTCATTCTAATTTTAAAGTTTCAAATTTATCTTGTGATACTCAATAATTTATTGGTATTTCAATATTATATTTATTAAATATAGATTCTATCGCTTGTATATGTTGATATTTAGAATTTGTTATACTCTCAAAAACTTTAATATTATATTTTTCATAAAAATAATTGTAAAGATCATAAGACAATATTTTTTCAAAATATTGATTCATAAGTTTTTCAGTTTCGTAACTAGATAAAGCTTGTTTTTCTATTGTTTTAATCATAGATTTAATATTATTTTTTTGATTTTTATTTTGTTTTCAAATATTTTTTGATATTTTTTTATTTTGTTCTCAAATATTTCTTGATAATTGTCTATTTTGTTTTATCAAAATTCATCAAGTTTTTTGTATATAATTGTTTTGCTTATTTGGTATTTCTAAATTTGAATAAATTCAGTAACTTGAACTTGTAATTAATATTGTTATACTTCCTATAGTTAATAATATTTTTATATTTTTCATTTATATAATTTAGTTATTTAAACAGTTTTTTTAATTATTAAATTATAAATATTATAAGATATTATCTTAAATTAAAATTAAATATTTTATATAATGAATTATTGAAAAACTTATTTTTTTCTGTATTATGAAAGCAATTTTTAATTAATATTTTTAAAATATGTCAGAAAAAAATATTATAAAAACAAAATGAAGACCTATGCTTCACTGGGAATGAAAAACAGCAAGTTTAAATATTGAATACTACCCTACTCAAGAAAAAGAAGTTTATTGAAATAAAAAATCAACTGATTTTAATAAAATATTTTGGTGAGATAATTTTCAAGTTTTATCTCATCTTCTCAAAGATTATAAATGAAAAATTGATTTAATTTATATAGACCCTCCTTTTGATAGTAAAGCTGATTATGTAAAGAAAGTTAAATTTAAAGGTAAAAAAATTGAAGCTCAAGAACAAAGTATTTTTGAAGAAAAACAATATGGAGATATATGGTGAAAAGATGAGTATTTACAGTTTATGTATGAAAGACTTTTACTTTTAAGAGAACTTTTAAGTGATACTTGAAGTATATATCTACACTGTGACCATCATAAATCTCATCATCTAAGATGTATGATGGATGAAGTATTTTGAGAAAATAACTTTAGAAATGAAATTATTTGGAAATATACTTGATGAACTGATAGTAAGAATTCTTTCTGAAAAAAACACGATAATATATTTTTTTATACAAAAAACTCTGAGTATGATTTTAATATGCAATATGAAGATTTTGCTGAAGCTACAATAAAAAGATTTAATAAAATAGATGAAAATTGAAAGAGATATAAAGAAACTTTTAATACTGATTGAAGTTCATATAGAACATATATGAAAGAATGATGAAAGAATATGGCTGATACTTGGGCTGATGAAGAAATTATAGAAGAAAATATAGTAGTTAGTAGTCATAATCAAAGTGTAGATTACCCAACACAAAAACCTGAAGCTTTGCTTGAGAGAATTATTAAAGCAAGTTCTAATCCTTGAGATTTAGTTTTGGATTGTTTTATGTGAAGCTGAACAACTTGTGCAGTAGCTCAAAAGTTATGAAGAAAATGGATATGATGTGATATAAATACTTGAGCTATTCAAACAACAACAAAAAGGTTAAATAAAATTATTGAAGAACAAAAAGAAAAATATTTGGAAAAGATAAATAATGATGATAATAAAATACTTAATGCAATTATAGAAGCAATTTTAGTTAATTGATGAAAAGCAAACTATACAAACGATATTTATCCATATATAAGAGAAAATTACCCTGAAATATATAATAAAGAAATTAACACTTTTAAATGAAGAATAAATGCAACAGTTCAAAGATATACAAAAGATATGGAATGATACAACTGAAATGAAATATTTATTTCTCATTGAAAATGAATTTGAACTTATAGTTTAAAAAATGAAGTTAATACTCCTTTATCTTTCAAGGTATATAATGTAAATGAATATAGTGCTTTCAAAAATAAGGATGAGTGAATACAGACTTACAAAGATATACTTCTTGAAGCATATGGAGTAGAAAGTATAAGATGATTTTTTGATTGAAAAACAAGTAGTAGTTTTGTAAAAATTATAGACCCAAATAGGCTTTTAAGTAAAAAAGATATTGATGAAGTTTTGAAAAATATTGATGATACACAAGATGAATTTATATCAAATAAAAGCCCTCTAAAATATTATGATGTAGAACTTATATGTTCTTGAAAAGAGCTTGATATAGAAAACTATATTAAGAAAACCAACAATACACAAATCAAGATAATTGTAAGAGATATATTAATTGAAAAAGAATGACTTATATTCAAAGAAAAGCCAGAACTTGAGTATGATTATAAAATAAATTGAAAAGAATTGAATATAAATATTATAGATTTTATATCTCCTGTATTATTAAAAAAACTTGATATAGATAACAAAAAAACAAGCTGAAAAAACTTTAATAGAACATTTTAATCAAGTAATAGATAGCATATCTATTGATATTGATTATGATGGAAATTTATTTAATGCTGAAATAATAGATAATCCTTGAAAGAATGAAGTAGTAAAATGAAATTATAAATGGGAATACAAAAATAATTGAAAATATACTATAGCAATGAAAATTATAGATATTTTATGAGAAGAATTATTTGTAAGTTTTGATATAAAAATTAAATAATTTAAGAGTTTTTAAAATAAAATATGAAACAATTTATAGATAAATTAAAAGTTAAAATTCTTGATTGGAAATTAAATTGATATGAATGAACATATAAAGAAACTCAAAATATTTTGAAATATATAAATAATAATAGATATTTAAGAGAACCTCAAATTGATGCTTTTGAAACTTATGTATATATAAAAGAAATTCTTTGAAATAAACCTATATGAGAATTAATTTTTGATATTATATGAGATAAAAAGGAGATAATAAAAAGCTTATGATTATCTCAAGATGAAATGCTTGATTTAATGATGTCTCCTGAAAAAATGGATGAAAAAATAAAGTCTATTTTATGAGAAAATTCAAATTCTGATTACTCAAATCAAGTTTATGCTCTTACTATGTGAACTTGAAAAACAGTGTTGATGACAGTTTTTATGTTATATGAGATAGTGCTTTCTTATTATCACAGTGAAGATAAAAGATTTGCAAAAAATTTTGTATTTTTCGCACCTGATAAAACAATTATTGAAAGTTTAAAAGAAATTAAGTCATTTGATTACAATTTAGTAATACCAAAAGAATATTCAAATAGTTTGTTGCAAATAAAATACCATTATTTAGAAGATACTATAACAAAATTAACTATACCAGAAGGCTCAAATTACAATATTATAGTAAGTAATTCTCAAAAAATAATTATTAAGAGTAAAAAGGCAAGTAATGATTTACAAAAACAAATATTTTGAGATGATAAGTCAAAAGAAAAATCTGAAGTAGAAAATGAGAGATTTACAGCACTTAAAAATCTTGATAATTTATCTATATTTATAGATGAAGCTCATCATAGTTTTTGAAAAACATTGGATAATGAAATAAAAAAATTAAAATTTACAATAAATAGAATACACGAAAATAAACCACTTGTAAATTGTATAAATATGACTTGAACACCATATGTTAATTGACAACTTATTGAAGATGTTGTTTTTTATTATGGATTAAAAAATTGAATACAAGACTGAATATTAAAACAAGTTGAGGTTATAGAATATTGAGAAGTAAAATGAGAAGAATTTTTACTAAATGTAATAACTGAATTTTGGCAAAGTTTTTGAGAAAACAAAGTAGAATGAAAACTAGCTAAAATTGCTATATATACAGCAAGTATTGAAGAATTAAAAGAAGTTAGGAGAACTTTAGAAACAAAAGTATTTAAAAGTTTAAAAATAGATACAAGAAAAATAACTGAAAACCATACTTGAGCAAGTAAACAAGAAATAGAAGAATTTAAAAATCTTGACACTAAAGAAAGTAAAAAACAATTTATACTTCTTGTATGAAAATGAACTGAATGATGGAACTGCAAAAGTTTGTTTGCAACCGCTTTATATAGAAAACCTCCTCAAATATTTACATTACAAGCAACAACGAGATGTTTAAGAGCAATTTGAGATAATAACAAAAAAGCAAAGATATTCTTATCAAAACAGAATTATAAAATACTTGATAAAGAACTTAAGAAAAATTTTGATATAGAGATATCAGATTTACAAGGTACAAAAAGAGAATCTCAAGAAATAAATTGTACTATAGAAAAGAGAAAAACTATAAAAATAAAAAAAATTATTAAAGATATAAAGGCTATAAAGAAAAATACTTTTGATGATTTTATATTAAGTTTCAATAATTATAAATGAAGAGAGATATATAGAAATGTAAAAGAACTTAAATTAGAAAATAATGAAGCTATTTATACTGAATGAAAATTAGAAAAAAATAATACAAATATAAATAAAGATTATTCTTATTATGAAATACTTTGAATAATAAATAAATATACTCATATTAATTTTAATATAATTAAAAAAATATTTAAAAATAACAAAATAACAAAAGATGAATTAGTAAAAGAAATTAGTAAAGATAATTATAAATTAAATTTTATAATAGATGAGTTAATAAAAGAATTCTATAATTACGATATTGAAGAAAAAATAGTTGGTGAAGATATGAAAATAATAAAACTTGATGTGAATAAATTTAATTTTGAAGTTTGAGTTGATAAAATAGATAGATGACTTGTTTGTTATAAAGAAGATAAAGAAGAAAATAGGCTTTGATTCCATTTAAATCCTTATAATTTTGATAGTACTGATGAAAGAGAAATTTTTGCACATATTAGAAAAGCATTAAAAGATAATGAAAATGTAAAAGAAATATATTTTACTTGATGAACTGATAAAACAAATTATACAGATTTTTATTTTGCTTATGAAATTTTTAAGGATTGACAATTATATATTTCAAACTATTTTCCTGATTTATTGGTAGAAATAGAAAATTCTAATTGAAAAACAAAATATATTGTTTTGGAAATAAAATGATGAGATAAAAAATCCGACTATTTAAGTGCAAAACAGAATTATAAAAACTGAGAAAAAATTACTAATGAAGTATTTGCAAAAGAAATTTGATTTATGAAGTTTAAACAAATAAATAAAGATTTTGAATATAGAATAGTATTTGATTGAAATACACCATCTGAAAAATTAAATACTGAAAAATATATAAAAAATAATTTAATATAAGTTTTGGCTATTCAAGATTTGGGTGGGTAATTATAAAAGTAGATTCAAACAAGATAAATTTAATTTTCATAAACTATATAATGAATAATATTATAATTAGATTAATTTTTACTTGATTTTTTAAAAAATTTAAATAATAATACAGTACATTTATTTAAATAAACTATTATGATGAAAAAAATATACTTTTTATTAGTATTAATGT
>NZ_JAEDAM010000100.1 GCF_018420025.1 Candidatus Vampirococcus lugosii
TATAATTTTATATGTGTTGAAAAAGACGACTTTAGAACAGGTGGAAAGTTTTTTGAATGGCAGAAAAGAAATTATCGTCCAGAAATAATTAATCAATAATATTATCTATAGATAATAAAGAAATTTTGTTTTTATAAAATTGAGAGATTTAGTGATTTAAATTACTTTATTTCTCAATTTTTTGTTTAAAAATTATGAAAATATTCAAAATGTAAAATCTTTTTTGAATTTTCAGATAAATATGAAATACTTTATAATTGGAATTCTATTAATAATTCTAATATTTTTTCCAATTTTTTTGTATCTTTATTTTTTAATCTCATCTTTGTAAACTATAATACTTTGTCTTGTAATGAAAAATATTATTGTATTTACTCTTGAAATTATACTTTTTGATTATTTTTTGTAAATCTTTTTTTGATTATTTTATTTGCTAAATAATTTTTTTTCTTTTATTTTTTGGTTGATATATTTGAAATTGGTCTTCTATTAAATAAAAAAATTATTAGTCTTGAAAAAATATAAAAATTCTTTATTATTAGTTTTGATTTATTTTATTGTTTTTATATTTTATTATGAGTTCTAAAAAAAAAGCTGGATTATTATTAAGTACTGATAGTCTTTCTTGATATTGACTTGATTTAATATTTCAAACTGCTAGTAATGTAGGTTTTGATTGAATAGATTTGGCTATGTGGAAAAATTTTGATAGTTGGAGTTATTCGTATGTTAAAAAACTTTCAGAAAATCATAATATACCTGTTAAGTGTATTCAACTTTCAGAGAATGTTAATTCTAGAGAAATGAATCAAGCAGTTGATATAGCTAAATATTTGTCAATTAATACTATATCTATAAATGCACCTAAAATAACTAATTTTAAATCATATAAGTTTATAGTTAATAATATTTGAGCATACAAAAGACATAATCCAGATATTAAGTTTTGTATGATAAACCCACCAAAAAGTAATTTATTTATACTTCCAGTTTATACTTATAATTTTACTAGTATTGTAGAAATATTTAAAAAGTATAAAATGTTTTTATGATTAGATATTGTTAATTTGGATGAAACAATACTTGAAACAAATTTTTTGAGAAAAATGGCAAATTTTATACCATATATATGAATTGTTTATGTTTCAGATAAAACTAAAACATGAGTTTGACATGCTCCTCTTTGACAATGAACTTTAAAATTAGAATCAATTTTTAAAAAGTTTAAGCAAAATGAATATTATGGTGATTTTAGTTTAAAATTAAATTTGGATAAATTAGTATTGTCTGATATAGAAAAAGTTGAACAAGTTCTAAAAAAATCTAGACTTTTTTATAAAGATAATTATATTGATTTAGTTATTGATTAGTATTTTATATATTTTAATTTATAAGTTATGAGCTCGCCAAGACATATATGATTTATTCCTGATTGAAATAGAACTTGGGCAAAATCAAAATGAATTCATAAATTCTTTTGACATTTGGAGTGATTTAATAATGTTATATCTTTGGTAAAATATGTTTTTGCAAATACGGATGTTGAAGTTTTTAGTGTTTGGTGATTGAGTACTGAAAACTCTTTATCAAGAAATGAAGACGAATTAGAATACCTTTTTAAATTATATGAAAAAATTCCTTCTGAACTTGATGATTTTTTGCAAGAAAATAAGATAAATTTTAAATTAGTTTGAAATAGAGATTGATTACCTTGATATCTTACAGATTTTTTTGTAGAAAAAGAAAAAAAATTTAACTTTTCTTGATCAAATAAAACTTTTGTGTTGGCGGTAAATTATTGATGAAGGGATGAAATAATAAGATGAGTTAAATCTCTTATTAGTGATAATGTTAATTGTTGAAATTTAGTTTCTAAACTTGATTCTGATTTGCTTTCAAAATATCTTGATTTTTCTGATTTACCTTTGATTGATTTAGTTATTAGAACTAAATGAAATAAGGCAAAAAGATCTTCTTGATTTATGTTGTGGTGGATATGATATGCAGAATTATATTTTTCTGATAAGTTGTGTCCAGATTTTACAAGTGAAGATTTGGAACAAGTTCTTGAATGGTTTTGCGATATTCAAAAAGATAGAAATTTTTGAAAATAATTTAATTATATAAAATAATATATTAATAATGAACTTCTCTATAAAAAATAATGATTTGAATGATGTTTTGGATTTATGTATGAAATTTATTTCCAAAAGTTCAACTTTACCTATATTGGAAAATATTTGTATTGAGGCTTGAGAAGATGGAGTTGTTTTTAAAGCAACGGATATGGAAAAATATATTAGTTTTAAATTACCTGTTGATGTGCTTACTGAAGGTTCGCTTACTGTTAATTGAAAAATATTTTTGGATATTATAAGAAATATTGAATCGGATGTTGTAAATTTTAATAAAGATGATAGAAATGAAATATTGTATTTGAATTCAAATGAAGATAAATTTGAAATAAATTGAATAGCATCATCAGAATATATAGCTTCACCCAAAATTGATTTGGATGAAAGTATTAGTTTATCTGCAAAAAATTTTGTTAATTGAATATCAAAAGTTACTTATTCTGTTACAGAGAGAAATTTCTCTCCTATATTGACATGATTACTAATTAGATCTACTGAAGATTGACTTGCATTTGTTTGAACTGATTCTTTTAGACTTGCAGAATATAATATTCCTGTGAATTTAAATAAGTATTTTGATATTATTGTTCCTAAATTAAATATTATTGAAATTCAAAAAGTTTTAGATTTTTTTATCTCCAAATGATGAGATGATTTTGAATTAAATTTTTCAAATAATTTAATTTCTTTTAAATTAAAAACTGATGAATTTAGTATATATTTAACTTCTATTTTGATACAATGAAATTTTCCAAATTATAAAAATGAAAATATTATGCCTACTAATTCAAATACTGATTTTGAAGTTCCCAAAAATGAACTTGAAAAAGCAATAAGAAAAATATCTATTTTTACTAGAGATATTAATAATTTTATTGATTTGTCTATTTCTTCATCTTGAAATATTTTTATAGAATCTGGACAAACTGATAAAGGTAATGCAAAAACTTCTATTAATACAAAAATAAATTGAGATGATGTTTATTTTGGTGTTAGTTGAAAATATATTCAAGATTTTTTGAAAAATATAGATTCGGATACTGTTATTGTTAGGATTGTTGATAATCAAAATCCTATTGTTTTTAAAGATAGTCAAGATAATAATTTGACTTATATTGTCAGACCACTGGTTAAGTAAGTTTATATAATAATTTAAATATTATGAAAATAAATAATAAATGATTTACTCTTGTTGAACTTATGATAGTTCTTTCTATAATATGAGTTCTTTTTGGTGTTTTTTCTAGATTATTAAGTTTTGAAAATAGAGATTATATTAGATGAGAGTGATGTGTTAATCATGTTTATTGAGAAATAAAAAATTATTTTGATAATGCATCAACATGAAAATGAATATATACATGATGAAATGATTTAGAATTCCCTAGTTTATATTCAGTACAATTTAATACTTGAGATAATAAAGTGTTATTTAAATATGATACTGTTAGTTCAACAGGTCAAGACTATAAAGAAATTTTGCTTTCTTGAACTTGAAGAGATTCCAATTTTTGTTTTGATGAAAATGCATGATATCATATTAATATAGATAAAGTGAATTTGGATAAAATTGCTATGAATAAATTATTACAATCGGATGTAAAGACTTCTCCATTTACATTACATGAAACTAATGATAGTATTGTTACTTGACATGTTGAATTTGTTTTTGAAAAATGAGATTTTAAAAGAATAATAAGTAAGATAGAATTTGATAAAAGGGTTAGTAGAATTTATCATAATAAATGTGTTCATCGGTGAGATGATTATGAAACTTGTGAAACTTGGTCAGATAATTAATTATTTTTATATGATTACTATATTATATCATATTAAAATTATTATAAATTGACTTTAACTTATCTTTATTTATATATTAGTTTAGATTTATATCTAAACTTTTATTTTACTTAAAATAATAATGAAAGATATCAGATTAATTATTGATATTTGAAATTGATATCTAAAAGGTATCGTAGTTTGAAATGAAGATTGAAAAAATATTCTTTTGGCTAGAGATTCTTTAAAAACTAAATGAATGAGAAAATGAAGAATTCTAGATGTAGATGATTTTGTTTATTCTATAAGATCTCTTTTGGATAGTTTTGAAAAAAAACTATGATGAGATTATTTTGATGATGTTACTATTTGAGTTTCTCATCCTGAAATGAAAATCAAAAGATTATCTGAACAAAAAAGAATAGTTTGAGATAAAATATTGCAAGAGGATGTAGATCATTTATCTAGTTTAGTTGATGATACTAGTTGAATTCAAAATTATGAAACTATAAAAATAATGCCTGTGAAGTGGGTGATAGATGATGAAACGAAATTAAAAGACCCTCTAGGCATGGAATGAAGAAAACTTGAAATTGTGGCAGACGTTTTTATGATACCAAAAAACTATTACAATAGTTTATTAGATGTTTGTGAAAAGCTTGAATTAGATTTGTCTGATGTTGTTCCTAATATATTATGATCTGCTGAAGTTGCATTGGATTTTGATTCCAAAGATTTATGAACATTGCTTTTGGATATTTGAGCTAATCAAACTAGTTATGTTATTTATGAAGATGGTTATCCTGTACATTATGGGGTAGTTCCTATTGGTTGAGAAGATGTAACAAAAGATATATCTATTTGAATGCAAGTTGATATTAAAGAAGCTGAAAAAATGAAATTAGAAGTTTGAGATATCTATATGGATGATGATATTCCTGAACAAAGTGATAACAGTATAGATACATCTTTTTTGTCTGATATAATAGCTGCTAGGTATGAGGAAATATTTGATTACATAAATAAAGATCTTATAGATTTATGAAAAGATGCGAGATTGCCTTGATGAATTAATATGATTTGATGAGCATCAAAACAAAAAAATTTGGATAAACTTGCAAAATTTCAATTTAAATTAGCTACTTCAAGTTGAAGAGATAATTTTACATGATTTTGAGAAGTTTCCAATAATTTATCTTATATAAGTTGTTTATGAGTTTTTTATTGGGGGATGAAATATCCTTGATCTTTTTCCAAATGATTGGGTATGTGAATGTGATTCTCTTGGTTGGGAAAGATATTTAAATATATAAAAGATATGTTCTAATTATATCTTAAAAATAAAAAAAATAAAAAAAATATTATTAAAAATTTACTTAATTAAAAAAAATAATATATTATGAATATGCAAGAATTTGTTCCAGATTTTGTTCCTTGAGCTAGAATTAAAGTAGTTTGAGTTGGTTGAGGTTGAGCTAATACTGTAAATAGAATGATAGAAGATTGAATGCATTGAGTAGAATTTATTACTGTAAATACTGATGCACAGGCTTTATCTAGTAGTTTAGCTGATAAAAAAATTAATATTTGATTAAATATTACTAGATGATTGTGAGCTTGAGCTAATCCAGAAGTTGGTAGGAAATCTGCTGAAGAAAATATTGATGAAATAAAAAAAATTTTACAAGATACTGATATGATTTTTGTTACTGCTTGAATGTGATGATGAACTTGAACTTGAGCAGGTCCAGTAATAGCACAAGCAGCAAAAGAAATGTGAATTTTGACAGTTTGAGTTGTTACTAAACCTTTTACTTTTGAGTGAAGAAAAAGATTTGATAATGCAAATGAAGGCTTAGAAAAAATTAAAGCATCGGTTGATACATTGATAGTAATTCCTAATGATAAAATTTTTAATATTATAGATAAAAAAACTACTTTTAAACAAGCTTTTTCTATGGTTGATAAAGTTTTATTGTTGTGAGTTCAATGAATATCTGATTTAATAATTAAACCTTGAGATATTAATATAGATTTTGCAGATATAAGAGTTATTATGGAAAATTCTGGTACTGCTTTATTATGAATTTGATATTGAGATTGAGAAAATAGGGCAGTGGATGCAGCTAGGAGAGCAGTTGATAATCCTTTGTTGGAAGCAAATTTGGAATGAGCTGAAAATATTATATTTGCAGTTACATGATGAGATGATTTAACTCCTGTAGAAGTGCAAGAAGCATCTAGGGTAGTTGAAGAAATAGCAAATCCAGAAGCAAATATTATTTGGTGAATGACTTTTGATGAAGGTTTTGAATGAGAAGTAAAAGTTACAATTGTAGCAACTTGATTTCCAGAATCTACTCAAGAAAGTATGATAAGATGAGCAAAACAGTCTAATGTAGGTATGAGAAGAACTAGATGAGATGATTTTGTAGCAAAAGCTATATGATGAATGTGATGAGAAAAATCTAATTCTACAAAACAAAATTATTCTAATTCTAATAATTATTCTAATTCTAATAATTATTCTAATTCTAATAATTATGATTCTTGACAATCTTGATATAATCAAAACAATAAATCATCTAATGATATAGAAACTCCTGCTTTTTTGAGAAAAAAATTATGAAAATAAATTTTATTTCAAAATAATAAATATTGTGATAGCTAAATATAAGTAATATTTGGTACATAGATAATTTTTATGTATAATTAAGATTATAAAGTAATAGATTATCTTGAAGAAAATCTATAAATGAATAGATAAAAAATTATTGAAAATAAAAATAGATTTATGTACTACATAAATCTATTTTTATTTTCTTGCAAATTCTTGTCTAAATCAATGATTTAGAAATTTTGTTCTACAAAGATGAGATATAACTATAAAATTGAGTTATAGTTTTTTTATTTATCAAAATCTGATATTTTATTAATTTTATTTTGAAAATCTAAAATTTTATTATTCATTAAGTAGAAATCTATACATCATTTCAAAAAAGAATTTGTATCATCTCAAAAATTTAAAATATCTTTTTTTAAATTTAACATAACATAAATTTCATTATTTTTTATAAAAAATTTAAATTCTTTATCATTAAATAATTTTATTAATTCTTCTATAATTTCAAATAATTGAGTTTTCTCAAATTTTTCTCTATGATATGTATCATCTATTAAAATATTATATTTTTCTTCTAATTTTAAATTATATATTTTATATTTTAAATATATATATAATATTAAAATATTAAGTGAAACCCAAAAAATAACACTATTAATATTTAATATTAATTCATTATAATTCATACTTGTAATATAAAATATTGTACCTAATAAAAGTATTGCAAAAAATATTGGAAATAAAATTTGTAAAATCATAAATAAAATACCTTTTGAAGTAATTTTTTTAATTATTTTTATTCATTCAGAATAATTATAATCTATTTTTTTATCAAAAATCATTTTTCGTATATATAGTTTATCAACAGTTATTAAATTAGGTCAATTATCTGAATCATTAACATTTTTTGTTTCCAATTCAATTCATTTTATTTTTGAATTTTTATCAATATCATATTCCAATGAATTTCAAAAAAATCAAATTGTTGTATAATCTCTTATGAGATTAGTTTTATTTTTTACTTCATCTATACTTTCATCAAAAAAATTATCAGAAAAATTAAATTTAATTCATTTAAGCATAAATTCTAAAAAAAATACAAACATATAATTTTCCTCATCAATTATTTTTTTTTCATCATCTTTGAGACTTCAAGATTTTAAAATAATATAAAAAAATAAAATAAAAAAAGTAATAATTCAGATTAGTGATGTAAATTTAAATTCAAGCTGAGATAAAACTAAAATAGATACTCCCCATAATAGAAAAATATAAAGAACTAATTTCCCAAAAATATTACTTTTTTGTTTATATTTATTTTTATTTTTATTAAAATCTAAAATATTTGTTTCATTTTCAAAAAATGAATAAATTTTATTAATTTCTTCTTCTGTTATCTTGGAATTATAAATTTCTTTAATATTCTTTTTTATATTTAACATATTTTAATTTTTAATATTAAATTATATTAAAATTATATTATATTAAAATTATATTATATTAAAATTATAATTTATTTCAAATTTATTGATATGAAAGTTAAAAAATATGAAAAAAAGTTTTGACTATAATCATAAAAAAATATATAATATATATATTTATATTTATATAAGAATAAATATGCAAGAAAAAATAGTAAAATATATTGAAGAAATAGAATGATATATTATTAAATTAGATTCTTTAAATTATGATGAAATAGTTAATTTATACTATATGATAATAAATAATTATGATATAGTAATAAAAATTTCATATGAAAATATTGCTAATTCAAAAGAATATGTTTATCTTAAATTAAGTAAATTAAATAATTTACTTTATGTTTTGCCATATTTTTATAAATATAGTGATTTTTCAAAATGACTTGAAGCTTTTAATTTGATTGATGATTTAAAAATAAATTGTATGTCTGAATTATCAAAATTAGATATAAATAATGAAAATAAAATAATAAAACTTTTGGATATAGCTTATCTGTATACTAAAGCTTGAAAAAAAATAATTGAGTTTAATAATGAAATACAAATAGTAGAACATATATATACATCAGCTATTAAAATTTTTGATCAAGCTATTTATATAGATGATAAAAGAAAAATTTCTTATTTAATAAAAATTTCTGCAACTGAACTTATGTGAAAAACTTCTGAATCTTTAAAAACTCATTATGATTTATTAAATAATGATTCGGATTTTATAGATGATTTTTCTGATAATTTAGATAAAAATGGTAATATAAAAATAAAAACTAAAGATTTAGATAATTTGATAAAAGATAATAAAATAATTGCAAAATCAAATAAAATTATTTTTCAATCTGCTAGTTTTTGAGCACTTATAACTATTCATCCTTTTCCTATACCTATGTTAGATTATTTTTTGATTGTTAGTATTCAAATAAATATGCTTGTTAGAATATGAAAATTATATTGAATAAAATTAAACAAAAAAATGGCAAAAGAAATTTTAGTTCAATTATCTTGAACAATGTGATTTTTATATTTTAGAAATCATATAATTATATTTTTAACAAAATTATGAATTCCAATATTTTGAGGTTATATAATAATTCCATTTGTTTTTGCTTTTATATATTGAATGTGAAAAGTTTTTGATGCATATTATTATTATCAATATAATAATATTGAATTAAATTCAAATGAAATTAAACAATTATTTACAGAAAATAAAAACTGGGCTTGGAATTTTGCAAAACAACAAAAGAATTTTATCATTAAAGAATGAAGAAAACAAAAATTATAGAAAATATTATTAATTGTATTACTTTGTTGCTATAAAGCTTAAAATATATATATGAAATATATTGTTTGTAATTAGATTATGAAAATTAAACTTATTTTTTATATTTAGTTTTCATAATTTTTTTAAGTTAATTTATTTTTCAAATTCAAAATATTTGTATTCTGGAATGTTTATTAAATTTGCTATTAAATTATATGGGAAAGTTTGTTTAGTAGTATTTAATATATTCAAATTTGAATTATATATTTTTTTTGATCAAGATAAATTTTCTTCTATTCTTGATATTTCGTTTTGTAATTTTAAAAAGTTTTCATTAGCTTTAATATCTGGATATTTTTCTATATTTGCAAAAATATTTTTAAGATTATAAGATAATTTTTTTTCTTGTTCTTGTCTTTTATTATCTAATGATGAAGTTTTTTTTATAAAATTTCTTGTATTAACTAATTCTGATAAAACATCTTTTTCATAATTTTGGTATTGATTTATTATTTTTACTAAATTAGGAATCAAATCAGCTCTTTTTTGTAAATTAATATCTATTAATCTATAGGAATTTTCTACAAAATTTTTGTATTTTATTATTTTATTATAGATAATAATAATTCATATTGATAATAATATAGTTATTAAAACTAATATATAAAAAAATAAGTTCATCAATTAAGTTTAATAATAAAATTAAATATAGTAATCAATATTTAAAACTTTGGGAATATTAAATATTTCTCTAGTTAATATATAAAAATCTACATAACATTTATATGTTGAATGTAAAAATAAATAATTTCATAAAGAGAAAAAATTATTATTTAAATGAATAATTACATATATTTGATTTTTTTCAAAAAAGAAATTAAATTTTTTGTTTGGAAATTTACTAACTAAATCTTTGATAGAATTTATTGTTCTACTATCCAAAAAATTTCTTACTTTAATCTGATCTTCAGCTCTAATATTAAATTTTTTTGTAAAATCAATATCTTCAAGTTCTACTTTTTTACCTTTTTTACTAGTCCAAAAAAATAAAAAAATAATTACAAAAAATGTAAAAGATAAAACGATAACCCAATAATTAATTTTAGTTTGAATAAAATTATATAATATAAAAACTGAAAAAATTAAAATAATTAATAAAAGTCAAATTTCTTTTGTCTCAAAAGAAAATTTATTAGTAATTTTAATTCGGTCAAAAATATCAGAATTTTCTCAAATTAATTCTATTTTTTGAACATAAACATGATCAGCTTTTCTCCGTTTTGTATTTCAATCTTTATCTTTGTATTTCTTCATAGTATAAATTTCAATTCAAGAGATATCAGCAATTTTAGTATCTCAATCAAAATATTCATAAGATAAAGAATTTGCAAATTTATCTATTTTGTCATAATAAGAAAGTAATCAAGTTTTGTCTTTTATTTCTTTTACTGTTTCATCAAAATATTTATCAGATAAACTAAATTTTGCTCAATCAAAAATTGATGCAACAAAATTAGAAAATATATTTTCTTCTATATTTTTATTTTTTGATAGAAAATTACTTTTAAAATCAAATTTTAAATAAAAAAGATAAAAAGATATTAAAATAATTAATATACTAAAAACATTATATAAATTAATTCATCATAAATTAATAATAAAAATAAAATTTAAAATTATTAAAAATATTATATAAATTATAAAATATATTTTATATTTTTGATAAGCATTTTTTTTATCTTTTAATAAAGATTGAAAATCTTCATTTTTTTTAAAAAAATTATAGATCTTGTCTAATTCATAATCTGAAATTAAATCTTTTTTGTTCTCTTTTTCATAATCTTTTTTTATTTTTTCTTTATCCATTTAATTAGAATTTATATAATAAAATTTGCTTTATAATAATTATTATATATAATATATATATGTAAGTTTTTAATTATTTTATTTAATATTTCAATGTCATTTAAATTAAAAATTTTAATAAGAAGTATAAAAAATGATATATGGAAACATATATTTTTTGTATTTTTTTTGTTGTTTTGTGTTTCTTGATGATTTTATATACATAATATATATATGAGTTCATTGTATGATAGTAAAATAGATGATCTTGAAATTACTATACAAGAAAATTTAAAAAAATATGAAAATTTAAGGCAGGAAGATAATTATATGAATTTTGAAATTGCACAACATATTCAAGAAAATAAAAATAAAATATCTTGGGTGAATAATATAGAATCTTTGGTTGAAATGTTTGATCGTGTTTCTTCTGTTTGAAGTAATAGTGATATTAGTTTGGAAAATTTTTTGGTAAATTATGATTCTATAAGAGTTAGATGATCAGTTCCGAGTTTGGAAACTGTTTATAATGATGATTGACTTTTGGATGAATTAAATTCTTTAGATTTTATAAATGAAATTTTGATTCCATCATATTCTCTTATGTGAGATAAATATGAATTTGATTTAACTTCTAAAATAAAATTAAATGAGTGAAGATAAAATAAATAAAGAAGATAAAAAAATAAAAAAACAAATTCAAGATACTAAATATAAAATTTGATTATTTATTATTATATTGTTATCTTTTATTTATTTTTGAGATTTTGAATCTTCTTTTACTGATTTAAATGTTTCAAAAGAAAATTTTGATTCAAAAATATCTGAAAATAAACAAATATTATCTGATATAAAAAATATTGAAAATAATATTGATACTGTATCTATTTTTACTGAAAAATCTAGCGAATTTGTTGATTGTATAAATGATGATGAATGTGTTTTAGATTCTGTTTTACAAGATTTATGAATAGAATTTTCAAAAGAAATATCTAATGATGTGATAAGAAATTTTTTTCTTTTAAGAAAACATGAATATGATAAAATGGATTATGATCAAGCTCTTATTTTAAAAAATATAAATGAATATTTACTTGATTTTCAATGATCTGATTTAAATATTGTTTCATTTTCCAATGTGGTAAAAAGTAATTCTCACGAAAATATGTATACTTTACCAATAACATTAAATATTACCGTAAAAAATTTAGATTGATTGATAGATTTTTTGAAAAATGTTGAAGAATCTGTCGGTGTTGAATATCCTGTCTTGTATGAAATAGAAGCAATAAATTATGATATAGTAAAAAGTGATGAAGAACAAAGTATATCTGTAAATTTATTAGCTTATTTTATAAAATAATTTTTTGTATATGTTTGATAATATTATAAAAAAATTTATTGAAAATAAATGAAAAAATAGATTTAATATTAAAGATAAAATATTTTTTTTTAGAGAATTAGCATATTTAATAAATTGATGAATTGTAATAACTGATTCTATTTTGATGATAAAAGAAAATTCTGAAAATATTGCTATTAAAAATCTTTGTTGAGAAATATATTCTTCTTTAAAAAAATGAGAACAATTTTCAAGAACAATATCAAGATTGCCGAAATATTTTAATGATGGTGATGCAAATATTATTAGATCATGAGAAGGTTCTGGTGAATTAGTTAGAGTTCTTAAATATTTAGCAAATGAATATGATTTTTTGTATGATATTAAAAATAAATATATTTGAGCTATGATTTATCCTGCTTTAATATTTTTTGTATCATTGATTGCAGTTTATATTATATTTACAGTCGTTTTACCTTGAATTTTGGTAATAGTACATGATTTTGATGATTTAGAATTACCTTTTGCTACTAAAGCATTGATTAATATTACTGATTTTTTTGTACAAAATAATATATCTATAATTATTGTATTAATTATGTCAATATTAGCTTTTTCTATATTTTTATGAATACAAGAATGAAAAAGATGGTTTGATAAACAAATATTTAAAATTCCTATTTTTGGAAATTTTACAAGGAAATATTTATTAGTAAAATATTTAAGATATAATAAATTATTGATAAGTTCTGGAATGTCTTATAAAGAGCTTTATTCTTCTCTAAAAAGATTATTTAATAATTATCAATATATTTCTATGATTAATGATATTCAAAAAAATATAAATATTTGACAAGATGTTTTGGAACCACTTAAAAATTATAGAAATATAATACCAGCAGATGTTTTTGTTTTATTAAAATCTTGACAAGAATCTGCAAATATGATTGAAGCTATAGATAATGCAATAGAGTTATATCAAGAAGAATTTAATAAAGATTTAAATAATTTAAGTAAAATTATAGAACCAATTTTGGTAGTTTTTGTATGATGAATTGTTGCATTTATTGCTTTATCAGTATTTTGAATAGTTTGATCTATATTAGATTCTGTAGCTTTATAATTAATAGTTATTTATTCTATGTTTTTTAATAAAAAAATAAATTATTGATTTACATTGATAGAAATTGTGTTAGTAATTATTATTATATCAATAATATTAATTTTTATAATATTTTATGGGTATTGACAAATAAAGACAACACAATTTAGAATTGATAAACAATCTCTTATTGATATTCATCAAAAAGTTCATAGTTCTACTTTGGGATCAAATATTTATTATTGAGAAAGATTTGATTATCTTAAATTAAAATTGGAAGATCAATCCGATAATATAAATTTATATATTTCTTGAGCAAATTCAAAAATGTTTTATGAAAGAACTAAACTTAATAATTCATATATATCTTGATTTAATTATTCTCAAAATTTAGAAGATGAAATTTATTTAAATATGAAAGCTTATGAATTGTCTTGTTCAATAGAATCTTGAGCCGATTTGTATACTTGATGAAATTTATATTTTGATTTAATATCAACTAATTGAGCTGAAAAATATTGTTTTGATATAAATCTTAGTTCTTGTAAAATTTTTGAATATAAATGTGATTAATTTAATACTTAAAATTTATTTTGTAAAAAATGAAAAAGTGATTAACTTTGATAGAAGTTATGTTTTCTATAGCTATATTTGGAGTATGAGCAGTTTATGTCTTATCTAGTTTGATAGATAATATTTCTTTTTTTGAAAGAACTAATTTGAGAAATGAAGCAACATTTCTTGCAAAAGAAGGAATAGAAATTGCTTACAATATAGTAGATAGTAATATAAATAGATGAATGGCTTGGAATTGTCTAGGTTATGATTCAAATTATAATTGTACAGAAAAAATATGAGATTCAAATAATTATTATAAATTTTCTATAGATAAAGATTGATATTTTAATACTTCTATTACTAATAAAGATTTTGATGATAATATTATTTATTATCATACTTGAACAAGTGATTTATTTTGGTACAATCACGATGATACTTGACAAGAAACTTATTTCTCTAGATATTTATATTTTACATGAGTTTATTCACAAGGAGATTCATGAATTATTGATAAAAATAAAATATTAAAAGTAAATTCTATTGTAGAATATAAAAAATGAGCTTTTACTTGAGAAGTAATTTTGGAAAGTTTTATTTGAAATGTTAGATAATTTAATTTTTTTGAAAAATTTAAAAATATGAATAAATGATTTACACTTATAGAAATAATGATATCCGTAGTTATATTATGATTACTTATTGTAATTATTTTTTCTGTTTATAATACAGTAGCTGAGTTATCTATAAGAATAGAAAATGAAAAAAATCTTTCAAATGAATTACTTTTTGTTTCACAAAATATTCAATGATTTGCAGATAGTTTAAGTTTAGATTTTAGTAAATATTCTGATTTAGATACTACTAAATGATTTACTTGAAGCTTGTATTTTACTTGAAATGATTTTGTAAATATTTATTTAACATGAGATACTTCGTCAGATATTGATAATATAAGAAATAGTAAATCTTGGATAGAAATGAATAAAAATTGAGAGATAATGAAACTTACTGATCCAAATAAAATTTATATAAGAAATTTAAATTTTAAAATAATTCCTTTTGATGAGATAAGATGATTAGATTTTGATAAAATATATAATCAATGATTTTGGATTTTTGTAGAAGCTTATACAAATAATTATTCAAAATATTCAAGTGTTTATGATATTTCTTCAAATGTTCAAGCTTTTTTTAATGTAAGACAATATTAAATTTTAATAAATCAAATAATTAAAATGAATAATAGATGAAATATGTTAATTATTGTAATATTTGTTATGATTATTACCTCTCTTTTTGGTATATTGACAACTAGATATGTAAATAGTATAATACAATATGGTTCTGCTTTCCATAATTATTACAAGGCATATTATTTGGCAAATGCTCCATTGCAATTACAACTTTTGAAACAAAAAAATCGTTGACTTGGATTTGAAGATAAAATTTTAACTTGATCCTCAACTTTTTCTAATAATTTTGATTGTGAAAATTGTTTTTTTGAATCAGAATTATTAGCAAGGAATTCAATAATTATAGATGAATCTGAGCATAATCTTTTTCCATCAGATTGTGATTTAGATAATTCTAATCATTTTGCTTTGGCAGGTTGAAAAGGTACTGTAATACCACTTTTTTGGGATCAAAATACTTGAGAAGGTTCTGTAAATTTAATTAATATAAAAAGACTTCCAAATCTTGGTGGTTTAAATATAAAAAAAACTTCAAGTGATACAAATAATTATGTAATTTGAATTATTGATGAAAAATTAAATTCTTCAAGTGTAGATGATATTAATTTTGTTAATACATTAAGTATTATTGATGAATCAATAAATAATTATTTAGTAATTGCAAATAATACTTGAAATGCATGAAAATCAAGGTTTTGTATTAATGACACCAATAATCTTCCAACTACTCATATTAATATTAATTCTTTATGAAAGTTTCAAAATACTTATGTCTCGTTGAGAGCTAAAAGATCAATTCAATTACCAGAATATTTGATATATTCAATAGTAGAATAGTTAAATTTGTTTAATTTTATGATCTTTACCTTGTATTATATTATTTGTTCATCATCATTTTAATCATTTTGATTTTGCAAATTCTTTTGCATTTATATTTTTTGTAAAAATAACAAAATTTCAATCATTATTATAAATAATAATATTTTCTCAATCAAAAACTTGTTTAGCAATATTTAATATATCTTTAAAATTTATTTTATTTAATTCTTCGTATTTTGAAATATTTATTATTTTATCAAATCATTCTTTTGATTCTCAATCTATATTTTCCAAAATAGATTTTACAATATTTTGTTTCATTGATTCATATTCTCATTTTATTTGTTCTAACTCTTTTTGTGATTTATTTAATTTTTCTATTATTTGTTTAGATGTACAATCAAGTTTATCAGATATATCTTGTAATAATTTATCTTGTTCTTTAATATAATTATATACTTTAGTTCAAGTATATGCAATAATTCTTCTTACTCAAGAAGATACAGCTTCTTGAGATATTATTTTAAATATTCATATTTGTGAAGTATTATCAACATGAGTTCATCAACATAATTCTATAGAAATAGTTTTTTTTTCTCAATTTCATATACTTATTACTCTTACTACATCTCAATATTTTTCTTCAAAAAATGCTTTTGCTCAAGCTTGCAAAGCTTGTTCCAAACTCATTTCTTTTTTATTGACTGATAATCATTCATATATAATATTATTTATATTCTCTTCTATTTGTTGTATTTCTTTATTTGATAAAGCTTTTTTGCAAGTAAAATCAAATCTTATATAATCATTATCTACAAGTGAACCTGCTTGTTTAGTATTCTTTATTATTTTATTTAATTCTCAATGAAGTAGGTGAGTGGCTGTATGTGCTCTCATATTTCAATTTCTTTTTTTTATATCAATTTTTAATTTCATAATAACTTATTAAAAATATAAAATTTATTAATTGAAATATAAATATATAATTTTATTAATCAAGATATTTTTAAGAGAAAATATAAAAATGTATTAAAATTTATTTGCAATATATACATTTTTTATATATAATTGAATTAATTATAATTTTAAAAAATAGAAAATGCAAATAAAAATAAAAATTATACTATCTTTTTTGTTATTGTTTTTGATATACTTTTTAAGTAAGGATTTTTTTATTTTAAATGTATATGCTCAATCTGCTGATACTTCTGATTGAGATATTTCTAGTATTGTTTCTATTTTGGAAGTAATAGTTCAATTTTTTTATATTATAATACGACCATTTATTTCTATAGCTTGAGCTAGTTTGTCAAATGAATTTGTTTATGGTAGTATATTCAATTTAGATTGAACATTATATATATTTTGGAATATGATGAAAAATTTTGCAAATTATATTATTGCATTTGTATTTTTGATTTCTATATTTTTTTATTTTATAAACTATAAACAAGACGGTTTCAATCCTAAATCATTAATACCAAAATTTTTGGTAGCTACTGTATGAATACAAGCAAGTTGGTTTTTGTTAGCTGCTTTGATAGATTTATCAACAGTTATGACTTATAGTATATGATGATTGCCTTTGACCGTTTTGGATAATTTTAAAGAAGATGAAGAAGCATTAATGTTGCCCGTTATGAGAATGGAAATGTGAGATCAATGATTATGATGAATTACAAAATCTGATAGAACATTATTTTATACAAATCCTTGAAATTCAGAAACATATGCAACTTGTGTTACCGATTGACAAGAAATTGATCGAGATTATTTAAATGAAAATTCATGATCTTTGCAAGAACAACTTGATCAATTTGATTGAAATTATAATCTTAATACTCAATGATGTGTTTTCTCAAATAGACTTTATTGACAAGGATGAGGTAATAATTGGAATGATGATAGAGATTGACTTATAGAAGCTTGAAATAATTTATGTGATCCAAGTGGTGATGATTGTTATTCAATTAAAGAATTTACTGATAGTGTTAAATGATTTTCTTGACCTTTGTATACACTTTTTGGAAGTTTATCAAATATTGCTGATTTATGAGTTTCTTGAGTTTGATGATGAGGTGGAGCAGAAGTTGGGGCATACAGTATTATAGCTATGATGAAAATAATTATTTTTTTAGCACTTATTATACCATTACTTACATTGACAATAGTATTGATAATAAGATGAGTTTTGATGTGGCTTATTATAGCTTTGGCACCATTATTAGTAGTTTCATGGACTTTTGGATTTAATATTAGTTGATCTTCAGATAAATATTCTATGTCGTCAGTTTTATCACTTATATTTTTACCAGTAATTGTAGCTTTTGCAGTAAGTATTAGTATTATATTCTTGACAGTATTAAATAATACATTAAAAGTATGAGATTTTCAATGATCTACTTGAGCATTAGCAGTATTATGATTAGAAAAAAATGTAGATGATGCATGAGAAGAAAAATGACAAGAAATTTGTTTTAAAATTCCATTGTGAGATGAGAAAGAAACAAATATTTGTTTTAATTCTCCTGAAAATGCAGTATGAATTTCTCCATTTTTGGATATACTTGGTTGGATAGTTGTTAATTTATTTGCTGTAGCTCTTATGTGGTCTATAATATTCGCTGCACTAAAATCAGCAAAATTGACTTCTTGAGTTGTTAATTGGGTTGATGGCATATCAAAAGAAGCATTCAAAACTGCTCCTGTTATTCCTACACCTTGGTGATCTCAAAGTATTTGAAGTCTTGGTAGAGTTTGAGAAAGTTTAAGTAAACAACCTTGACAAATAATAAGTAGACAATATGCAGAATCTTGAATACAAGATACTATGAGAACATTAGAATGAACTTTTTCTTGAACAAATTCTCAATGAATTCAGAATTTTAAAAATTCTGTTAAAAAACCATGATATGATTCATCTACATTTACTCAAACAGCTAGTTCAGCTATTTGAGCTTGACAACATATATGAGATATTCAAGAAGATGTTTTATCTGAATTGAAAGATAAAGATAAATCAGGTATGTTTAATTCAGCAAATTCTTTGACAGATATAGCACAAGATCCTGATATGAGAAGTCATTATAATTCAAATTATTGAAATATAGATAATTTATTATCCCAAACTAATCGTAGTGATGGTAAAACTTTATTAAGTGAACAAGAATTAAAAGAAGTTTATTTTAATTTGGAAAATAATATGATATCAAATTGATATGATAAAAAATTATCTATAGATTGAAATAGAATATATAAAAGTAAAGATTGAAGAAAATTTTATCATTTTTCTTGAGAAAATATGGATGTTAAATTAATATGAAATTTAGATTTAGATTATGTTGATAAATCAAAAGCAAATGAATTTATAAATAAAATATATAATATTGATGTTGATAATTATAAATCTAATTTAGAAAAATTATGATTTAAAATTTGAGATGATATAAGTATTAAAGGTGAAAAATATATAATACAAGATACATGATCTTGAATAAATTTTGAAAAAGAAGACCCTAGTTCTTAATAATTTAAAATAAAAAAATTTAAAATAAAAATTAAATAAATATGTTAAAAAATAATAAATCTTTTTTATTGATAATATTTGTAATATTCTTTTTGATGCCTTCATTTGTATTTGCATCTTGATGAGAGGATACAGATTTTTTGATTAAATTTTTGAATAGTTTAATATCTTTATTTAGTTGGTTTTGGATTATTCCATCTATTATTGCAGGTACTTTGATGACCAATGAGCTTGTATATGGTGAATTAATGTATTTGGATAAATATCTTTTTGAGATATGGAATATGTCCAAAAATTTTGCAAATTTTACTTTGTGATTTTTATTTTTATTTTTGGTTTTAAAATCGTTTTATAAATGAGAGCCTTGAAGTGTTGTCAAATCATATCTTCCCAAAATTACAGTAGCTTGAGTTTTGATTCAAATGAGTTGGTTTTTGGTAGCAGCTATTATAGATATTAGTATAGTTGCTATGTCAGCAGTTTCTACATTGCCAAATTATTTTGTAGATTCTACAGATGGTAAAGATAATGAATTGACAATTACTATGCCTGAGAAATGTGATTTTTTGAAAGCATTTAGTGATCCAAATAATGTTGATATTTGTACTTGAGAAATTGGTGATATCAAATTGAATGATATAAGTGCTAATGCATTGAATGCAAGTTGACCTTTACTATATTTTTGATTTACTGTATTAAAATTACAACAATTTTCAAATTCTGAAGTTACAAGCTGGGAAAATATAACGGCAGAATTTTTGATAAAATTATTTGTAGTATTAATGTTTACTATTCCTTTGATTGTTTTGATGGTAATAAATTTTATAAGATTGTTTTGGCTTTGGATGTTTATAGTTTTTTCTCCTTTTGTAGTATTGGATTCTATTTTTTCTAATGCAGTAAGTTCAAAAATGGAATGATCTGTAAAAAAATTAACTCTTTCAAATTTTATATGACTTGCTTTCCAGCCTGTAATTGTAATTGGTATGTTGTCTGTAATATTAATTTTTGTAGTATGACTTAATACTATATTTCAAATTGATGATAATCAAGCTCAATCTGAAGATCTTATAGAATCCTTGAAAGAAACTATGTGAGTTTTTAGTTCTGATAATGAATCTTGATGAATAATGTTGTGATGAGAAAATGGTTGACAAATTCTGGCTGCATGAGATATTATGAGTGATGTTTGAAATGTTTTGTGATGAGCTATATGATATTTAGTTTTGGCTATATTTGTGTCTTTTATGGTTTGGTCATTGGTTAAATTATCTTTCAAAACTTCTGAAATTACTTCATGAGTTTCTGATAGTATATTTAAATTTACTGAACAAACTATGAAAACAGTTCCAATACCAGGTACTAAAATTAGTTATTGAGCATTGGAAAGATGAAAAAGTAATTTAAGATGAGAAATATTCTGAATGACTCAAGCTCAACAAGCATCATGAATAGAATCTAAACTAGATAGTTTGTTTGGTAATAATTGATGATGAAGTGGGTGAGGTACTAGTTGATCAGTAAGTCCTGGTCCATCAATTAATAGTTTAGAAGAACAAAGTTTAAAAGTAAAGATACAAGATTGAAATGTACTTCAATCAAAGATATTCTGGAAAGAAATTATAAGATTATGAGAATCTTGAAAATCATTAAATCCTAATCAAGATAAAAGGTTAAAATCTATTATAGAACAACGAGCATTAGAATATGGAAAAAATCATTCTAATCTTAAGATATTAACTAATTGAAAAGTAGATCGGAATAATGAAAATTTTAAAAGATTAGTTAATTATATTATGGCGAATTCATGAGATGTGCCATGATGAGGTGATAGTAATTTATTGAGAGATAATCCTGATAGTAGTTCTATTGAATATTGATTAAAAAAATAATTAATTTTAATTAATTTATATATCAAAAAATGAAAAAAAGTAAAATTATTTTATTAATTGTATTAACATTAATATCAAGTTTATTCTTGAATAATTTTGCTTTTGCTTCAGAAACTATTAATTATCAAACTGCATTATCAGATAGAGTGGAGTCATGATTTTGAATGTTTGAAACAATATTAAATGGAGCTTATATAATTGTTTGGCCATTACTTTTGGTTGCTTGACAAGCTATGGATAATCAATTGATTTATGGATCTATAATTCATATAGATGTTCATTTGTGGAATATATGGAATATGTCCAAAAATTTTGCAAATTTTGCTTTATGATTTGTATTTTTAATATCAATATTTTTGTATATTTTAAATATTAAACAAGATAAATTTAATCCAAAAAAAATATTTCCCAAAATGCTAGTTTGAGTAGTATCTATACAAGCAAGTTGGTTTATAGTTTCTATTTTATTGGATATTTCTACTATAATTACTTATAGTGTATGAGCTATGCCTTTGAATATTATATCGGCAGATGCAACACTTGATAAAAAAATTCTTTTACAAAATAGTAATTTGGATTTGGAAAGTTTATGAAATTCTTTTGGTACTGGTGCTGAAAATCAAACTTGGTTTTCGGATTGAAATACTAATTATATAAATTGTACATTGGAAAATAAAGATTGAGATTATTATTTTTCTTGAACATTATTTGAAGATTCTATAAAAGATGCACAAAATAAATGAATAGATGTAAATGATTGAAAATGTATATTACAAATTATGTGAAATAGATTAGTTCCAGCTGATGATTCAATTCCTATATCTGAAACTATAAAAAAGATAGAAGAAGATTGAACATATTGACAAGATGATTGAATTAGTATGTCAGAAATAATAAATAGTGCTAATTGACTTACATGAATTTTTTATACTCTTATATGAAGTTTTTTGGGGACTTCTACTATTTCTACATCTGGTTCTTGAATTACAGGAGATACATGAACAGCTAGTTTGTGAGCTATTTTTGTTATGAAAATGATTATAGCTCTTGCAATGATTGTTCCTATTTTTGCATTGGTTATTGTGTTGATTATGAGAATATTTATTATGCGGGTTTTGATAGCATTTTCTCCAATATTAGCTTTTGTTTATTCTTTTGATTTGTGATTATCAAAAAAATTATGAAAATATTCACTTTGATGATTTTTATGGTTAATATTTTTACCAGCTTTTGTTGTGTTTGCATTAAGTATTTGATTTATTTTTATGACAATACTTACTGAAAGTATATGAAATGTTAATAAAGATAATCCATTATCTATTTCTGCATCTGATGTTGGGAATGATAAAAATAATTGTTGGGAATTGTGAGAATATTTTCCACAAATATGTTTTGGTTCGCCTGACGAAAATACTTCATGATTTTCAACATTTTTGGATTATTTTTCTTGGTTGATAGTTAATATTTTTGGTATTATAATACTTTGGAGTATGGTTTTTTCTGCTATTCAATCCTCAAAAATAACTTCTTGAATTGCCAAAAGTATTCAAAATTTTTCAAAAGATATGTTAAAAACTGCACCGATACTACCTGGTTGAAATAGTTATTGATCCGTTAAACAATGAATGTGAGAATTATCTACTATACCAAGATCAATAACATCAAAACAATATAATGAATGAGAAGTTTGATGATTTGCTAAATCTGTTCAAGGTTTAGTAGATAATAATAACAAAAAAACAAAAGATTGAGATCAAGATGATGATCAAGATGACGATAATCAAGATGAAAATAAAAATAATCCAAATCAATAAAAATTAGTTTAAAATAGATATAATTGAAATATAAAAGCTTATTTATGATTAAAAATTAAAAACTTAATATTAAAATATATTTTTTTGTAGTATACTTTTTAAAATTTAAACTTATTATTACTTTTTTTATTATTTTTGTCTTTTATTATTTTAAGTGGTGCTAATAATCATAATATGTTTATTAAAAAAAGTACTTGCAAAACTTATATAGAAATTAAAAAAGAAACGAAAAACACAGGGAAAATATGAAAATTTTTCTAATATTTACAAAACTAATTCTCATCAATTTCTTTTTAGCCATTCTTTATGATTTTGGTAATCAGGCATATATTTATAAACTAAATCCCAAAATTTTGGAGAATGATTTTTTTCTTTTGTATGACAAAGTTCATGAATTATAATATATTCAATAACTGAAACAGGAGCCAACATAATTTTCCAGTGAAAATTTATATTATTATTTGAAGTACAAGATCCCCATCTATTTCATAAATCTTTTATAGATATTTTATTTATTTCAAATCAGTTTTCTTCTGCCAAAAGTTTAACTCTAGGAAATATTTTTTTATTAAATCTTTTTTTGTACCGTTCTACAAAAATTTTTTTTCAATTAAAAATATATTTTTTATTTAACTCAAAAGAATTTTTATAAAATCTTAATTGAAAATCAACATTTTCTACTAATTTAAGTTTATACATTCTTCATAAATAATAAAATCATTCTCAATTTACAAATTCTCTATTTTTGAAAGAATATGATAAACATTTTTTTTCTTCAAGTTTGGTATATATCCATAATTGTTTTTTATCAAAAAAATCTTTAATTTGTTCATCACTTGCTTGATTAGGAGCTTTAATAATAATATTATTATTTCTTTCTATTGTGACACAAATTGTTTTTCTTTTTGATTTTATTATTTCATAATTTAAATTCATATGTCACTAAATTATTTATCTAAATGATAAGCAAGATTTAATAAGTTTTCTATTAAATTATTTTTTAATTCAATATTTTCTTTAGATATTTTTTATCAATCAAGATTTATTAATTAAATCATTTATTTCAAGTCTTACTTTATCTTGAGATCATTCATCATTCCAAAAATTTACAATTTTTAATTTTTTACTAAAAATTTCATAAATTTCAATAGTTAATTTCATTAATTTTTGATTTTGTTCTTGATTTATTTCTTTTTTTTCAAAAATATTATTTTTGATAATATCAAAATATGGTATTTGATTATTGTTTAATCATTCAATATTTTCATTAGGTCTTTTCATAATATCTTGCAAAACTTCTTCCAAATCTTCAATCATTTTTTCCCAATTATTTTTTTGGTCTTGTATTATTTCTTGCAACTTATCAGATAATGTTTTGAAAAATTCTGGGTCTTTTTCAAAATTTTCAGATATATGATATCTAATTGCATGTTCCATCTCGGAAGCTTTTGATTTATTAGATTTTATTCAATTTATAAATTTATCAAAATCATCATCCATAATAGAAATAGGAGGAATATTTGGATCTATTCATTGACTTGTAATGTATTTATCTATAAGTTTTTTTACTTTTTTTCAAGTTCATATTATATTCAATTGATTGTCTCTATATCTATTTTTGGCAGAAAACAAAATAAATCAAAATGCCTTGTAATTATTTATATATTTCAAAATCGCTTTATCTGGACTTACTATATCAATACTTTTTGATAATTTTCTATATGCAACAGTAAATTTTGCTCTCAAACTTACATCTTCAAGTAAATCAATACATAAATCAATATCTTCATTTGTATCAAAACTTTTAATTCAATTTTCTTCAAAAATTTGTACTACTTTTCTATATTTTTCATCTAATCTTGGAATTTCTTCATCCAAATTAATCATAGCTCACTTAATATCATTATCTGAAAATATTTCAAGTGCTTCTTTTAGATTATTTGCAATTCAATAATAATCTACCAAATATCAACAATTTTTTCAACTTGCAGTTCTGTTTACTCTAGCAATAGTTTGCAATAAATTATGTTCAATTAATTTTTTATCCAAAAATAAAACTTGTTCAATAGGTGCATCAAATCAAGTCAAAAGCATATCTGTAACTATTATTATTCATAAACTACTTTTTTTATTTTTGTCTTTATTTTCAAAAGGTTTTTTGAAGTTTTCTATTTGTGTTTTGTGAATTACAGAGTTAGTATATTTTTTATAAAATTCTTCATCATTATGATTACTTGATATAATTACAGTAGTTTCAAGTTCTTTCAATATTTCTAAATCAATAAAATCTTTATTTTTCAAATTTGAAATTCAATTTTTTATTTTTTCAATCTCTTGTTTTATTGCCTTATCAAGATATTTTTTGTATAATATTGCTGATTTTCTACTATTTACAACTACTTGAGCTTTGAATCAGTTGATAAATATCTTATCAATATAATATTGTATCATATCATTAGCTTTTTGTTCAATAATTTCTGGAGCATCAAGATAATTTTGTTTATTTCAATATTTTTTTAATATAGCTTGTCTTTCTTCATCTGTATAATCTTTAAACATATCAATAAATTCTTTATCCATTGCTTGTTTATCTTTTATAATATCTTGAGAAGTTCTTCATTCATAAATAATTTGGACTGTAGCTCAATCTTTTACAGCTTGTTCTATAGTATAAGTATCAATATATTCTCAAAATATTTCATGGGATTTTTTTCTTAATTTTCAAGTAATTATTGGTGTACCAGTAAATCAAATTTTAATAGCATTTGGCAGTGCATTTGATAAATTTGCTCATAAAGTTCAATCTTGACTTCTATGTGCTTCATCTATAAGTAATAAAATATTTGGACTATTGTTTAATTCTGTAAGTAATTTAGTTTCTTTTACATATTTATCAGGATTTTCATTATCTTTGGATTGAAATTTGTGTATCATTGCATTTACTATATTTGAATCATCGCTTGATATTTCTTTTAATATATTTTTAATATTATTATCTTTGTTATTTTTGGGATAAATAGTTTCTCAAATAGTTTTTGCTGTTTCTCAAATTTGTCTTTGTAAATCTGTTCTATCTGTAAGAAAAATAATTTTAAATTTTTTTCATTCTTTTGTTTTTCTAAATTTCCTAATCAAAAAAATCATAGTAAGAGATTTACCACTTCCTTGAGTATGCCAAATAATTCAACCTTTTTGTTCTTGAGATAAAGATTTATTAGTAAGTTTATTTATTGCTTTATTTACAGCTCTATATTGTTGATATCTACACAATATTTTTATTTTTCTTCATTTATCATCACTTTTAAATACTATAAAATTATTTATAATATCAAGAATATTTTCTTTTTTCAAAACTCATTTTATAAGAATATTTTGAGAATTATCATTTTTTTCTAAATCTTTCCATTCAAGATAATGTTCAGCATTTGCTTTTATAGTTCATATTCTTGTTTCTTGTCTACTTGTTGCAATCAATAATTGATTAAAATAAAATAATTTTTCATTTCATTCATTATTTTCTGCTCATCTATCATTTTGATATCTTTTGAGTTGATAAATAGCTTCTTCTATAGCTTCACTAATTTTTGGTGATTTGCATTCTACTATTCATATAGGAATTCAATTAATAAAAAGTGTAATATCTGGAATTATATGTTTTTCTGTTCAAGGAATATTTACTTTGTATTGACTAATAGCTGTAAAAATATTATTTTCTAGATTATCAAAATCTATAATTTTTACACTGGGACTTTTTTCTCAAGTAATTCTATTTTGATCAACATTTAATCAATTAAGTAATATATCAGTTGCTTGTTCATTTGCTTCAAAAAGATTTGTTTTATTTATTTTTTTTAATTCTCAAAAAATTTCTTCAATTTGATCAGTTTCCAAAAAAGAATTTATTTTTTTTATAGATTTTGTAAATAAATCTTCAATCAATATTTCTTTAAAACTTTGTCTAAAAGTAATATTTGCATCATCTTTATTTCAATATACAATATTCCAACCTAAATTTTGTAATTGTTCTAAAAAAGGTTTTTCTACATACAAATCCTCATTATAGTGAGCCATAGTTTACTTGTTATTTATTTATTTAAATTATTTCAATAATATTTTTTAATTCTATCTATGTTATGATTTTCTTTTATATTTTTATGATAAATTTCTATTAAATCAAGTTCAATTAAATCTATCTCTTTTTTATCTTCTTTGTAAGCATAAACTAACCTTAATGATTTATTGTCTTTTAAGCTTTTACAAGGAAATTTTCTAACTTTCATAATAGGTATTTTAACTTCTTTTCATAGATCAGAAATTTGAATTATATTATCTCAATATCCTTTTGGATATCTTTCAATTGCTAATTTTACAATATCTAAGTCATCTTTTAATGATGGGTATTTCTTTTGAAGTTTTTTAAATTCCTTTTTAAACTCTTCAAGTTTATTATATAAAAAATTAGTCATTATTCTCAGATTTACTAATATACTCTCAACTTCTCATATGTGCTAATTGGTAAGGTATCTTATCTCATATATTTTTTGTTGATATGTATGGCATATCATTGTGAGAATAATCACTTACTTGTTTTGCATTCATATTTGATAATTTTTCTATTACATTATCAATAATTTCTATCTCTAATCAATTGAAAACACTTAAATCATATCTTATATTTGGTATAAATCTTATTTGTTTATATCATTTAAATTCTGTTTCTAATTTTTCTATTTGTTTATCATCTTCCATTTGTGTTAGTACATCATCAATATCTTTTGGAACAGGTCATCTTGGTAGTTTTATATAATCTTGATTAGATATATTTTCCCACTTATTTTCATAGTAATTAAAATCACTAAAGTATAATAATTTATTTAATACTGTTTTTCATATATTTGGCTTTTGTCAGCACTTTGTTAATATATAAAGTATAAGATTTTTAAATTTTTTATGGTCATCATCTTCTTTTATCTTTTTATATTCTTCTTTTTTTGTTCAGTCTAAAAGTTCATCTTCATCAACCTCAAAAAGATTAGCTATCTGTAATAGTAATTTATCACCTTTTTTTAGTATTCTTTTATCATTTTCAATATTTGCAAGACTAACTCTATTTATTTCAAGATAATTAGCTATCTGTTCTTGTGTTAATTTTGAATCTTTTCTAAGTTCAGTTATCTTTTCTCATAGTGTTTTAGTCATTTTTTAAAATAATATATTAAATTACTTAGTAATAGTAATTATTTCATTACAAAAATCAAGTATTTTGTAAGCTATTTTTATATTATTATATTACATTATTATATAATTGTGTAATGTTGTATGATTATGTATTTTTCAAGACTTTTTTATACTTTTCAAGACTTTTTTATACTTTTCAAGACTTTTTTATACTTTTCAAGACTTTTTATATTTTTGTTTTTTGTTACAAAAAAGTACATTTATATATTGATTTTGTTAATGAAATCCTTATATAATAATTACATTTATCTATTAAACAAAATTATATGAAAATTTGCACATAAAAAAAACTCCCTTTAAGTAAAGGAGTTCTTTATATACATTTAATTTAAGAAGTTAAAGAAATATAAAGTTTTTGAACTATTTTTCAAGAGATTTTGAGGTTATAATAATCTCTTAATTCTTTATATTTTAAATTAAATAATATGGAAAATATAAACATATATTGATTATTACTTATAATAATAATCATTATAGTATGATTAAATTCTATAGATAAAAGAATAATGGCTATTACTTGATTTACATTAATGATAATTTGATTATTATGAACCTTTATTTTTTGAATAAATAATTTATGTTCTACTATGATGATATCTTGATGAATAGCAGTGTGAATATCTTGAAAAAAACTTTTATAATTTAAATTAAAAACAATATGGCAAAAAATAAACCATACTGAGATAATGCTAGAAAAGGTGCAGTAAAAGATAGAACTCAGTTTTTTAATGAACAAACTAATCTTTGGACAAAAAGAGATACAGAAAATTGACAATTCCTTGATAATAAAACATCTTGAGGAAAGTTTAAATGAGTTAGAAAAGAGAAATAAAATAACTTGTAATCTATAAATAAAAAAAGAGACTTTAATTTAGTCTCTTTTTTTATTATTTAAATCTAATTCTAACACTTTGTTTTATTTTAGGATTTGTATATTCTATGATATACCTACATATAAGTTCTAAAATCTTATTAATTTTAATTATTTCAAAATAAGATGTTCAATAGTTATGTAATATAATATCATCTTTATTTCATCAATGTGCTATTCAGCATCTTCAGTATTTATATACTTTTTCTCAAACATCTTCTCATTTTTTTTCTAGTTGTTTGATATATTGTTTAACTGTTCTTTTCCAAATTGTTACCTGATTTTCAATTTTGTTTTCATCAAGATGTTTTCTTATTGGAATAGGAATATATTTATAGTTTAAAGATTTTCATATCATATAATTTATATATTCTTTATATTGATTAATCTTTTTTCATTTTTTACTGTAAGAATAGTTATATCAAAAAATCTCTAAATTATGAAATGCATATTCAATTATTCTAAACAAAAAAACACATTTTGATAATGGTTCAGGTTGTTTTATAGAAGTATGATATAATGATAATAATATTGGATTATGTATTTTATTAAAATTAACTATATAAT
>NZ_JAEDAM010000005.1 GCF_018420025.1 Candidatus Vampirococcus lugosii
TGGCAAAACAATAATCCAGAATGATGGTTCAAAAGTTTCATAGGAATGTTTTTGAAATTAAATACAATACAATATTATGGAGAGGTAGAGAATTTGAAATGAAGAAAAGATTTAGTGATACCGATAAATAACAAGTATTACATAATAGAGGCGAAAGTAAATAATAGTGCAAAAAAAGCGATAGAACAAATAAATAAAAAATATTTACCACAGTTTAGCGAAGATGACGAGATAGTAAAAATATGAATAAATTGGAATAAAAAATGATGAGAATTTGATGTTGTTTATGAAAAATAATTAATTTAAACTCATTTTTATAGACTAAAATTTAAAAATCCTTGATTTAATAAAGTATTTACAAGAAAATAAAAACAAATTTATGTACCACACAAATTTTATAATCTTATTTTAAATATTTTTTGTTGAAGCTCATTTATTTGTTCTAATTTAATTTTTATGGAAATAAAAAAAATAAGAGACAAAATAATTATACTTTATTTTGTCTCTTATTTTTTTTAAATTAATTTTTATGGTACTCTAAGACATCATTTTCCGTCAAAACAATATCAAGCATTTGAACCATGTGCTACCATTTTTCAATCTATACTAAGAGCAGTATCTGGAGATCCACTTGTATGAGGTGCCATACCTATACCAACTCATTTTTCAACTTCCAACCGTTTAAAATCTACTGGTTCAGTAACTATCAATGTTCAATCTATAAAAACATCTCAATCTACATTAGTATTTTTTAAATTTGTATTTCATCAAACTGTTAAATGTTGATTTAAAGTTGTATCTCATCAAACTGTTAAATCTTGATTTAAATTTGTATCTCAATCTACTTGTAAATCATTCTTCAAATGTGTATTTTCTTCAACAGTTAAATCTTGATTTAAATTTGTATCTCATAAAACTGTTAAATTTTTATCTAAAGTTGTATTTTCAGTTACATTCAATGTACCATCTATATTTGTATTCTTTAAATTTGTATCTCATAAAACTGTTAAATTTTTATCTAAAGTTGTATTTTCAGTTACATCCAATGTACCATCTATATTTGTATTTCAATCTACTTGTAAGTTTCACTTTATTGTTGTAAGTTCAGATGGGTCACTTATATTTACAGTACCTCTAATATTTGAACTATCAGACGGACTATTTCATAAAGTAGTATTTCATCAAACTCTTAAATTTTTATCTAAAGTTGTATTTTGAGTTACATCCAATGTACCATCTATATTAGTATCTCAATCTACTTGTAAATCATTCTTCAAATGTGTAAAATCTTCTACAGTTAATGTTCAACTCATTGTTGTATTTTCATCAACATGTAAATTATCCTTCAAATGTGTAAAATCTTCTACAGTTAATGTTCAACTCATTGTTGAATTTTCTTGTACATGAAGATTTTGTCTTAAATTAGTATCTCAATCTACTTGTAAATTATCCTTCAAATGTGTTTTTTTAGTTACATCCAATGTACCATCTATATTTGTATTTCAATCTACTTGTAAATCATCCTTCAAATGTGTTTTTTTAGTTACATCCAATGTACCATCTATATTTGTATCTCTATCTACTTGTAAATCTCTACCAATATATGTATCACCACTATCAGCACTTATACCAAAAGTTCTATTATAAGTACCACTACTAGTACCAGTAAATGTTTGAAAAGTTTCATAATTTGATCAACTTCAAGCATTTATTTCAAGTCTTGTATTTCAATCAATTCTTCAATTATGTTGGAAAAACATATGTTTTATATATGCCTTTGTATTATCAATATGCTGTTTAATTGTTAAATCAGCAGAAAAAGATATCGCAAATATCAAAAAAGAAGATACTCAAAATCATAATATATACTTATAGTTATTACTATTTATTTTTGTTTTCATATTTTTTTATTTTTATATATATAAAATATTATTTTTTAATAAAATAATTAAATACAACAATATTATATAAACTTTTTTTTATTTGTCAAACTATTTTTAAACTTTTTTGTAATAAAATTAAATTTTAAATAATATGTATAAATAGAATTAATTTTAAAACTGTTTTACACTTTTTTTATACTAATTTAAATAAATTATCTTTTAAAGATTTTCTCAATAAGTTTATTATTTCATTTAAAGATCAATAAAAAATTTCTTTTTCTTTATCATTACAAAAACTCATTTTTAAATTTTCAGGCATAAAATCAATTATAGATGAATCAACTCAATCAAAAAAAGATTTATCAAAAACTTCATCTTCATACATTATATATTCCAAAAAAATTTTAAATTCTTGATTTGTATTTTCAAGATTTGACATATTAATTCAAAATTGATTTGTTTTTTCTATATAAGGCATTATAGAAAATAATAAATCATTAATAATTTCAATATTTATTTTTCATTCATCATTCAATAAATTTTTTATATATGGAACTATACAATTACAATTATGTAAATTTATATAAAACCATAATTTTATAAATTCACATTTAAATTTTTTTAATTCCAAATTATCTTCCAATTCAGAAGAAAAAATTTTTATCAATCAATGATATTTTATTTTTTTTAAATTATTATCTTCATTCATAATCTCTTCCATTTTTTTTAATAATTATTTAAATGTAATATGTAAACCAAAATTTCTTTTTTGAAATATGATACTAAATCAATCAATATCTAATTCATAAACTTTATTAAATACATCAGATGTAAACAATCAAATAATTATATTTTCAATATTTTCAGATATTTTTTGATTTATAAAATCTATGTATTCCATATAATTTATATTATTAGATTTCATATAAAATGATATATTATTTAAATATCAAAATTTATATGCTTTTATAAAATTTTCTTCTAATTTTTGATTTAATCATACTATTCATTTACTAACTTTATTAAAATATATATCCAAATTCTCTTCTACAGATTTTATTATTAATGTATTTAATTCCAATGAATTATATAATTCATATGAATCATCAACTTCTTGATAAGATAATGATAATCTTCATTTCATACCAGATTCTTTTAATGATTTATCTACTTTTTTAATTGTACTAAATACAAATTTTGTTCATCTTATGAAAATATATAATTCATCTCATCAAGCACTTAATTCTATATTATCTCAAATTTTATCAGAAAGAGATTTTATAAAATAATTAAATTGTGATGTAACTAATGATCAAGTTGATAATAATATATCTTCATCTTTATTGATTTTATAATCTTTTATAGTATTTTTAAAATCAGAAAAATTCATAATTCACATATCTTTTATATCTACAAATATTGAAATTCAATTTTGTGATTCTATATTTTGCATAAATTTATCTTTTGATAACATTCATTTATGAGAATGTGTTTGCAAAAATTCTATTCTTTTTATTTCTTCTTCATTTATTTCTTTTCATTTAAGATATGAATCTAATATTTCATTATCTCTATTTGCATCTTGTAAACTTTTATTTATATTTTCTCATCAAGGAAAAATAAAATCAAATCAATTATTTAATCCAAGCAAATATTGTTCTATATACCAATTTAAATAAAAATTTTTTGATTTAATTTCTTTTCATTTTCTTTTAGCTCTTATCAAAGCTGGATTTATAACTTTTTCTCAATCAATTTTTTGAGAAATTACAGGAAAAGTTTGTCAATCTAATTCAAATTCCTCTCATTCAAGTAAAAATATTTCTTGTTGAAAATAATCAAATTTTCTCATATTCTTTTCTATAATATCATAATTAGTATATTTTATAGGATATTTATTTGAATTTTTGGAAGCTAATTCTGCTTGTCTAATTGCATGAACTTTTTCAGTATCTTTATTTAAAGAAGCTATATTTGTATATCAAATTCAAATATCTATTTTTCTCAATACTTTTTTTATTTTTATTTTTTCTCATTCGGGTAATATATTTAATAACTTATCTGATTTTATTACTTGATTTATTATTTGTTCTCTAGAATCATAAAATAATTGCAATATTTTATTTTCACAATTATTACTCTTTATATTAATTACAAGATTTTTGTAATCATTTTTTATTGTAATATAATTTTTTTGAAATTTCATTTCTATTTTTTGATAAATATGTTCTTTGATAATATCCATAAAAATATCTACAAAATTTTGTCAAAGATTATCATTCAAATATTTTATATTTTTGAAACTAAATCAAATCAATACAGAATTTTCCTTTATTTTCATTATTGATAATAGAGGATGTAATTTTTCTATATTTTTTTTTATTTCTATTTTATCATTTAAATTTTCTTGTCAGTATTCTTGTTCAGATTTTAAATCTTCTTCTTCATAGTTATCAATTAAATTTTCATTACTTGAATTTTTAAATCTTTTAAAATTTTTTGAAGTTTTATATTTTATATTGGCAGAAAATTTTGATAATTTATAATTAAGTTGCATACTTCATCTTATAATTCATAATCAAGCAAATGGGATTGTTAATATAGAGGATATACTTGAAACTAATCATCAAGCAGTCCGATTTTCTTTATTTCTAAATAATTTTAATATATCTATTACATTTTCATTTGTTTCTTTATCAGTAATTATATTCATCAATCAAATAATTGGATGCATTTTTCCTAATTCTTGTTTTTTTATATCAAATTCATATCAATTTTTAATTCTATAATATAAATATTGTGGTAAAGTTTTGATAAGTAATGGTATATCAGCAATAATTTTCAATATATCTTCAGCTAATTCAGGTGCTTCAAGTGATATTGCTAACAAAACTCATTTTCAAAATCATTTTTCTCAATATTTTTTATTTAAAAAAATGTTTAGATTCATCACTAGATAATTTTGAATTAGACTTTAACATAGCTTGTTTTATAGTTTCTCATCATCTTATATTTTTTATCCATTTGCTAGGACTTGCAAAATAAATAAAATTTAGATCTCTATCTACACTTTCAAATTTATCTAATCATCATAAATTTATAATATCTATTATTCATTTATTTAAATATTCAATATAATTTTGAAAATCATTTATTAATATTTTTCATTCTCTATTCATAAAATTATTTATATTAAATTGATTTATATATCAATTTTTATTTGAATCTAAATTAAAACTATTTAAAACAAAATCAATAATATCTTTATTTAAATTTTCTATAAATTCTTTGGAATTATAATAATCCAACGATTCTTCATCTTCAAATTTTTTTATTTCATTACTAAAATTTGTTACAATTTTTTTAATTGTATAATAAGCTTCTTGTTTTGTTATAATCTCAGGATTTTGTTCATCATTTTCTATAAAATTTAATCAATTTTTTATTTTATTTATTGAATTCATTTTAATTTCACAAAATTATTTAAATTTATTTTTTATTTTTGATTAATTTTTTATTTAAATCATCACTTTCATTTATCATTTCAATAATATTTGTTTTTTGAAAATCTGATAATTTATGCCAATTTTGTAAAATTAAATTTTTTACTTCATTTTTTATAATTATAGATTTATTAATTTTTTCAATAATTTCATTATTAAGCTCCATAACAAAAAGTTACTACATAAATTTCAATTATTATAATGATTTTTTTAATTTTTTCAAATATATATTATCTAATCATAATATATTTATTAAAAATAAATAAAAAAACTTATATTACTCATTGAACATAAAAGCAAAAATATTCTATTAAAATTACTTGAAACAAATTGGTTAAATAAAATAAATTGATAATGATATTTGAAAATTATTGTTTTTGATAGTTTATAACTAGCTTTTTTAATATTTTTCTTTTTTTTTTATAAAAACTTAGATATAGATGTCTTGATTTTTTAGATTAAAACTATATAAGTTTATATATTTTATATATTAATTTTAAAAAAACAAATATTATGATAAATAAATTACAAATAAATGAAATTTCAAAAAGTATATTGTGGGAATGAAAACAATTTGAAATAAAAACTTGAAAACTTGCAAGTCAAGCTGATGGATCGGTTGTAGTTAAAATATGAGATACTTCCGTTTTGGCGACAGCAGTAATAAATAAAAATCCAGATGAAAATAAAGATTTTATGCCACTAACTATAGATTGTAGAGAATCTTTTTATGCTGGTGGTAAAATTTGATGAGCTCTTTATATAAGAAGAGAATGAAGACCATCCGAACAAACTATACTTACAGCTCGTCTTACTGATAGACCTATAAGACCTATGTTTCCAGAATGAATGATAAATGATGTAGTAATTGCAATTACTCCTTTGAGTGTAGATAAAGAAAATTGAATATGAATTCCTAGTATTATTTGAGCAAGTTTAGCAATAAATTTAGCTTGAATACCTTTTGAATCTGAAGTTTGAGCTGTAAAAATTTGATATAAAGATTGAAATTATATAATAAATCCAACTTATCAAGAAGTAAAAGAATGAATATTAGAACTTACATTAGCTTGAACAAAAGATGCAATTACAATGGTAGAATGTTCTGCAAATGAAGTTTGTGATGAAATATTATTGGAAGCTTTTAGAATATGACAAGAAGAAATAAGAAAAAATTGCGAATTACAAAATGAATTTTTGAAAAATTTTGAAATAGAAAAAAAAGAAATAATAACTAATAAACCTAGTAAAGAACTTATTGAAAAAATAGAAAACTGTTTAAAAATTGAAGAATTAAATAAATTAATACCATCTAGCAAAAAAGAATTTAATAATCAATCAGAAATTATAAAAAATATAATATTTGAAAATTTTAAAAATGAATTGGAAGATGAAAATAATAAAGAAATAACAAAAATTAAATTATGATCTTGAGTTTTTAAAGTTATAAAAAATTTTATTAGAAAAAAAATACTAGAAGAAGAAAAAAGAGTTGATTGAAGAAAACTTGATCAAATAAGACCTCTATATTGTGAAACTTGATTATGAAATAATAGAATTCATTGAATATGACTTTTTCAAAGATGAGAAACACAAGTTTTCAGTGCAACTACATTATGAGCACCTTGAGATATTTTATTAGTAGATGATATGGAATCTGATGCTATAGAACAAAGATTTATGCATCATTACAATATGCCTTGATTTAGTACAAATGAAGCAAAATCATCAAGATGAGCTAGTAGAAGAGAAATTTGACATTGAAAATTAGCAGAAAAAGCATTGGAAGCAATGATACCAAGTGAAGAAGATTTTCCTTATACATTAAGAGTAGTTAGTGAAGTTTTCAGTTGTAATTGAAGTACATCTATGGCAAGTGTATGTGCAACTACCCTATCATTGATGGATGCATGAGTTCCTATCAAAAATCCTGTAAGTTGAATAGCAATGTGATTAATTACTGATTGAGAAAAATTTAAAATTTTGACTGATATACAGTGAGTAGAAGATTTTACATGAGATATGGATTTTAAAGTTGCTTGAACTAAAAATTGAATTACTGCTCTACAAATGGATATGAAAATAAAATGATTAAGTTTGGAAATAATAAAACAAGCAATACAAAAAGCAAATACTGCAAGATTAGATATTTTGGATTTTATGTTGCAAACTATTGATAAACCAAATGAAGAATTAAGTATTTATGCACCCAAAATTACAAAAATAAAACTTAAAGCTAGTCAAATTAGAGAAGTTATATGATCAGGTTGAGCAAATATTAATGAAATCACAAAAGAAACTTGAGTTAAAATAGATTTTAAAGAAGATTGAACAACAATAATTACTGCAAAAGACACAAAATCTTGAGAAGAAGCTATTAAAATGATACAAGAAAGTATATGGTCTCCTGAAATATGACAAATCATAGAATGAAAAATCACTAGAATAGAACAATATTGATTATTTGTTGATATTGGAAAAAATAAATCATGATTATGTCATGTAAAAAATATTTGAAAATCTTTTGTAAGTGATCTAAAAACTATGTACAAAGAATGACAAAAAATTAGAGTTAAAATTATATGAATTGATGATAATAATGGTAAAATTGACCTTAGAAAAGAGGATTAATTTTTAATAAATTAAATAATTAATTATAAAATGAATACAATATTTGAAATATTTAAAATAATATTTTTTATTCTTTCTATTATTATATGATCATTTTTTTTGAGATGAAATTATTATTTTGATAATAATAGCTTTGAAACTATATGAATGATATTAATGCCATTATATTTATTGATAGTTTGAGTTATGATATGATATATAATAGCAAGTTTTTTGATTGTAAAAAATGATTTGGAAAAATGAGATTCATCCGAAAATAAAATTTATATACAAGGTTTTGTAATATGAACAATTATTTGAGTATGAATAGCGATTTTGTATTTAGTAATGTGATAAATATTTATGAAAAAAATATTTTTATATATAATCTTATTATCTTTACCTTTTTTGACATGATGTTTTGAGTCTGAAAATAATCAAACAGTAGAATTTGATTGATTTGTTATGGAAATAAATGAACATTTCATCCCTATATCAAGTGGAACATTTGATTGACAACAAATACAAAATAAAATAATAGCAAGTTACAAAATTGATAGTCTTGAAGACATATACAAAGATAATTTAATAATAAGTAAAAATAAATTAAATAATAAAATAGATCTGGAAACATATACACAAGCAAATTATAATAAATTAAATAAATGAATTACAACATTAAATAGTATAGAAAACATAAAAAAACTTGATTTTGAATGTAAAAATGATAAAATAGATTGATATTATTCAAAATATGAAGTATATGATTCTATTTTTGATGAAGATACAAAATATTATATATTACAATATTATTTTATAAAAGATGATAATTGATATATATTATCTTTTAGTTCATGAGAAGATAGATTCTCAGAATTTATAAAAAATATTTGAACAATTTCTTGTAATTAATTTTATTATAAATATATAATTATTATGCAAAACAATATTATTATAGAACCAAATAATCCTACTTGAATGTCAATATTACGAAAATGAATAATGTGAATTATAGTATGATTGATGCTTGCATTTTTTATTTTCATTATGTATACAGTTTTTTCTTGAGTATTTAGTACAGCATTATCTTCTACTATGAGTGAAAATTGATGAGCAAATCCACTTTTATCATTAATAATAATGATTATCTGATTTTTCTCAGCAATAATAGGTAATATGATTATATTGATAATGTATAATTTATTTTTCTCAAATAAATATTATGATTTATGAAAAATGATTAGTTTATCTTTAATTACAAATATATTTTTATTTTTTTCTATATCTATAATTTATATATTATTCAATAAGGAACCACAAACATTACTTTTAATACTAGCATTTCATATTATCTTTGCAAATTTTTTATCTTATATAATAATAGAAATATTTACAAATCCAAATTATTCAGGTGTACATTTGATAGGTTGAACAATATGAATTAGTCTTACAATAATAATTTTTTTAGTGATTTATAATTTAAATAGTATATGACCATCTTGAGATTGAGCACATATATTAATAATAGTACCTCCTATTTTAGTATATACTATATTACCAGTTTTTCATACCATATGGGAAAAATTATATTATAAATTTTATGAAACTTGAAATAATTTTTTGTATATACCTAGTATAGATGAAGTATTAGTAGATGAAGATGAAATTGAAGATGTAAATGTAGAAGATATTAATGTAGATAATTAATTAAATACTAAATAAATTTAAAACATAATATAATATAATATATGTTATTTTATCATATATGATCTTTGATTAAAATTATAATTGGTTTTGCAATATTATATATAATATATAATTATATAAATGTTTACCAAGATCCTATAATTGGACTTGGTTTTTGATTTTTTTGATTATTCTTGATATCATGGTGAATTAGTTTTTATATTTTTTTTATATGATATAAAATATTTTCAAAAAAAGATAATATTTTAATATCATCAAAAAGTTATAAAACTTCATTATTATTTTGATTTTATATAATTATAAATACATCTTTAATAATAATGGAAAATCGAACACAAACTATATGAATTGTAACAATAGTAATATTTTTATTTTTACATATATTAACAATATTGGAAAATGAATAAATTTGAAATAATAGAAGATTTATTGCAAGAAGTATATGATCCAGATTTTCCTGCTATAGATATATATAATTTATGACTTATTCGTGATATAAAAATAGAAGAAAATTATATACAAATAATAATGACACTTACAACTCCTGCATGTCCTTCAGCAGATTTAATTATGAATTTAGTAGAACAAGCTATAAATGATGAATACCCAAAAGATAAAGTAGAAGTAGAATTAACATTTGATCCACTTTGGTCACCAGATATGATTAAAGATGAAGATTTAAAAAGAATGTTTGAATAAAAAATTTTAAATTAAAATTATCAATATTTATGGACAAAAAACAAATAGATAAATCTATATGATTAATACAATGATATTATAAATTTTTATATTTATGATTATTTTTGGAAAATATAATAAAAGAAAATGATATTAGTCAATTTGCAAAAGATATAAATATAAAAACTTGAACAAAAACTAGTTTTAAACTAAACGAAAAAACTATTCAAAAATTATTAAAAGAAATTTATAATAATCCTGATAAACAAAATATATTTTGATATTTTACTGAATTAACAATGTTTAGATGAATTTCATCAACTATGAAAGAATTATTGGATAACAACAACGAATTTAAATATTTTATAAAAGAAAGACTTTGAAATAACTATTTTCATTTTGATCAAATAATAAGATTTATAAGAAATGTACTTTCTCATAATATAGATACAAATATACTTATCAAAACTGAAGATTATGAAAGTCAAAAAATATATTTATTGTACAATCAATGACCATTAATTAATTTTGATTTTAAATATAAAAAAAGTTTTGATAAATACCGAAAATGAAATAAAGATTATTGATTAAAAATAAAAATTAATTTCAAAAAACTCTCTCATAATGATAAATTCTTTAATATAATATCTATACATGATTTATTTATGATTTCAGAATTATGTTATAATATGATAGAAATATATAAATATGAATATAAATAAAAATAAGTCAAATAATTTATATACAAAAATATTAGTTGAATTTCTTTTTTTAATTTATAATATATGGAATATCTTTTATATTTATAATATATAATTTATGTTTAAATTGGTTTTATGAAATTTAATAAAGGTTATTAAATCACCTTTTCCTATGTTTTTATGAATTATTGCTTGAATTACAATATACTTTGTAATTAATCATTTTATGGATTATATGCATATATTGGGAAATCAATGATTGCTTTATGCAAATATTGAATATTATTGAAATTATGTAATAGCAGTATTATTTGGGTTAATTTTTGCTTCAAGTTCTTATAAAATATTTTATTTTGGTTCATTTAATGCAAAAGAAAATAGTTCAAGTATATTATGAAGTTTCTTAAGTCTTATATCAATATGATGTCCAGCTTGTTGAATTACTATCGCTTCATATATTTGACTATCATGATTAATATTATCTCTTCCATACTCTTGAATTGAATTGAAAATATTATGAATATTAATTATGTTAATATCATTATTTTTTACATTAAAAAATCTAGAAGTTTGCAAAATGAAGAAAAAGAAATAATTTTTAATACTAAAATTTTTGGCATTAAATTATGACTTGTAAATTTTTGATAACAATCAAGATAAAGATTGTTATTTTTTTATAAATTCTTCATATAAAATATATAATATAGCAAAACTTAAATACATATCTGCAAAATTAAATATCGGGAAATCTAATATAGAAATAAAATCCCTTACTCCACCAAGATAAAGTCTATCAATTAAATTTCATATAGTACCAGCAAATAAAAGAACAAAAATAAAACTAGAAATCCAATTTTTTTTAAGTAAAAATATAAAAAATATTGTACTAAAAAAAGTTAAAAAATAAACTATACTATAATTAACGGATATTCACCAAGATATTCATTCATTAAATGCTTGTTTTATGAAAGGCAAAAATTGAAAATATCACAAATCATAAAAAATATATTTTGTAAATAAATCTAAAATTACCAATAAAAAAATAAATATAATACTATAACAAATAGGAATATATTCTATTTTTCTTTTAATATACAAATAAATTTCTTTAATAGATTTCAATTTTCATATTTTTTTTAAATCGTCTATATCTAAATATTTTTGATTTTTTAGCCATTGGGAAAATGATCTCATATTTTTTCAAGTAAAATCTCATATAGTTCATCTTTCAAAATCTATAATATTAATATTATTTTTTTTATCTACCAAAATATTTGAAAAAGGTCTTATCATTTCACCATGAATTACTCATAATTTATCCAAAATATAAATTTTTTGCAATAAAGATTTAATTAATTTCTTTTTCTTAAAATTAGTTGATTTATCAAATATTTTATCAAAAGACTCCCCTTCAATATATTGATATTCAAAATAATTTTCTCAAATAGATTCTATTTGTGGAACAAATTTTATTCAATTATTATTTAATTTCTTTATTATATCTATTTCTTTTAATATACTTGCTTTTTTAGTTTGATCTAAAGCAATTTTTTTTGCAATTTTTTTATTTCATTTTTCATAAATATAAACTTCTCATCTTCGTCATTGTCATATTTTTTCCATATTTTATATAATTTATAATATATAATAAATAATTTGTTATAATTAATTAGTACAAATTTTGCAAGTAAATTTTATAACTAAATTAGATATAAAAGCTAGATGATTTAAAAATTAAAAATATTTCAAAAATATTATTTATATTAGATTATGAAAATTAAATTTATCTTCTATTAATCCTCTTTTATTAAGTTTACTTACTCAATTTATTGAAGAACCTTTTAATGACAATTTAAGATTGTAGGCACAATTAGAAGAATTTGCTATTGAAAATAATTATTAAATGATTATATTGTACAAGCTAATTTGTTTTATTAAAATATAAATATGAGTAAAAAACTTTTTACAGATAGTGAATCTTGTATATGATGTTGAGTATGTGTAGCTATTGCTCCAGAATTTTTTGATTTTAATAAAAATTGAAAAGCATTTACTACTAATCAACCTGAAAATAAAGAACAATGGGATGAAGTAAAGAATGCATGTGATTCTTGTCCAGTTTCTGTTATTCATATTTCAAATGATTAATAAAATTATATTAATATTTGATATATTAAAAAGTTTTTTATTATTAATAATAAAACTAATTTAAAGTTTAATAAAGTTTTAAATCAATAAATAAAATATTATGAGCGAAAGAACACTGATTATTCTTAAACCTGATACAGTTACTAGATGATTGTTAGGTAAAGTTATTTCAAGATTTGAAGAAAAATGATTGAAATTAGTATGATGTAAAATGATTGAATTAAATAATGAAGTTTTGGAAAAACATTATGATCATCTAAAAGATAAACCATTTTTTCCTTCAATAGTTTCATATATGACATCATCTCCAGTTTTGGTACAAGCTTGGGAATGAGTTGAAGCAGTTGATGTTGTGAGACTTATGATAGGTGTTACAAATTCAAGACAAGCACAACCTTGAACTGTAAGATGAGATTTTGCTATGAGTATAGGTAGAAATATAGTTCATGCATCAGAAGATATTGATGCGGCAAAAGTTGAGTTAGAAAGATTTTTTGATCAAAATGAATTATATTCTTATACTAGAGCAGATGAAGATAAAATTTATGAAGATGATGAAAAATAATTTATATAAATAAATATTATTAAATAGATGCAAAAAGAAATACACCCTATGTACAACAAAGAAGTAGAAGTTCAATGTATTTGTTGAAATAAATTTAATATCAATAGTGTATCAAAATGACCTATAAAGGTTGAATCTTGTCCAGCTTGCCACCCTACTTATACTGGTAAACAAGAAACAAGAGTTGTTAAAGGTAGGATGGAAAAGTTTTTGGAAAAGAAAAAAAGAATGGAAAGTATAAAATCTAAAAAATAGTAAAATAATTATAAAATGTTCTTAAAAGAAAAAGTAATACTTAATACTTTATGAGATGTTAATATTAAATATATCATATGACATGATATATTTAGTTATATGAAAATGTTAATAAAATACTTTTTTTTTATTATAATTATTTTGTTTTCATATCGTTTTATTAATGATTATTTTGTTATAGATTTATCTTTTGTGTTTTGATCTATAGGTTTATTGATTTATTGAATGTATATAGTAAGTTTTTTGGATATTTATTTGGATAGTGTAGTATTGACAGATAAATGAATATATATATATGTACGAGATTGATTTTTGGATCAAAATACTGAATATATATCATGGAATTCTATACAAAGTGTATATGATGAACAAAATTGAATTTTAGATCTTGTTTTTAACAAGTGAAATATTAAAATAAAAAGACAAGATGAAATATATATATTTAATAATGTTGATAAACCTTGAGATGTTACTAACAAAATAATATCTATAAAAGATGATATTTTAACAAAAAATGCTCAAGAAGAACAGGAAGAAGAGGAAGAAAATCCTAACAATTTTGATACTCTTGTAGAAACTCTTTGAGAAGTTATTTCACAACATGTTAGTAAAAAAAAATAATTTTTTATTGATTGTGTTTTATTTAAAGTGTGCTTAGTGCATTGAATATTTGAATTCTAAGCACTTAAGTGCTTTTTTTTATTTTTAATAGATAATTTTTAAATAATGAATCCTATAGTTCTTATAGTACATGATATAATATATCGTCCTATATTTAATTTACTAATACTATTTTTGGCAATATTTGATTTAAATTTATGAATATCAATTATACTTTTGACAATTGTTATTAGATTAATTCTTCTGAAACCTGCACTTGCATGAAATGAAATGCAAAAACAAATGACTGATCTGCAACCAAAACTTAAAGAAATACAAGAAAAATATAAAGATGATCAACAAAAAATGGCTGATGAAACTATGAAAATTTTGAAAACAAAATGAGCTTGACCACTTAAATGATGTTTAATGCTTTTAATTCAAATGCCAGTTTTTATATGATTATTTTTTGTTGTAAGAACACTTTCAGAAACAGAATGAATAATTGATATGTCAAGTTTATATAGTTTCTTGGAATTATTAAATTTGTGATGATTAGAAATAAGTCAAGTAAATACACAATTTCTTTGATTAGAGTTATTGAATTCTTGAGAAATTATTTTATCATTGATAGCATGAATATTAATTTTTACTCAAATGAAATTAGCAACTTTAAATAGACAAGCACCAACTATACCAAATATACCATGAGCATGAGCAAATATTCCAGATTTAAATAAAGTTATGAAGTTTATGAATATATTTTTGGCTTTAATTATGATGAGTTTCGTTTATAGTATGCCTTCTTGAATATGATTATATATTGTTACTACTACTACATTTAGTATAATACAATTTACAATTCAATATAAAGAAATTATAAAAATTAAATTAAAATCATTAACTCAAAAAACTAAAAATTAAATTTAAAAACAAAAAAGCTTGGCTATGCCAAGCTTTTTTGTTTTTGTATAATTATACTCAAGTATCTATCATTTTGTTTTTGTTTAGATATCTAAAAGCCCTTTTTTGTTTTTGTTTTTATAAGGGTATATATAATATATATATTTTAGATAAAAAGTCAATAAAAAATTAATAAAAAATATTAAAAGTAATATATAAATAAGTATAAAATAAAATGATATTTTATATAATATTGAAGTAAAATAATTCAATTTACTACTACAAAATTAATTACAAAAAAAGCACTGACCAAATACAGCCAGTGCTTAAATTTATATCAAGTCTACTTATTAGTCATCTTCAAGTCTATAAAGTGCAAAAGACACAAAAATCCAAATAAGGAAAAAAAACAAAGAATAACTTGGATCAGCATCTACATATACACCAGTTTGTAAAAACTTAATATAACTCTGTATACTATGAAGTAATGGGAACCCCAAGATCCATATAACAAATGGTAAATTATTCATGATAATAAACTCCTGTACCATTAAGGTACTTGTTGGTGAATGATTTTATGTTGTGAAAAATAGTAATAATAATTTAAATCAATTTCAGTATAACCAAAATATATTTTCAAAATCACAACAATAGCAATATAATCAAAATTAGTTTAAAGTCAACACCTTTTATTATATTTTTTACTTTTATATATTTTCTTTAATTTTACTATGTAAATCTCAAGCACTAAAAACTATTAATATATCATTTTTTTGATAAGTATCCAAATATTCCTTTATTTTTTCTGTATAAAATCAATTTATTTGTTTAGCAAAAACTGTTGATAAATCTTTTGTACAATTAATTTTTATTCATTTCTTTTTTCAATAAGATATTATTTCAGCTTCATTTTCTCTTGCTGTATAAGTTTTATATACTATACAATTTTTATCTTTTAGTATATTTTTAAATTCTTCCCAAAATTGTATTAATCTTTTGGATTGATGTCATTGAAAAATAATTTTTATATTTTTGTTATTAAATTTATTTTGAAATCATTCTATAGTAGTATTTAATTCATTTGGATGATGTCCATAGTCCAAATATATTTTTGCTCAATTTTTATTTTCTCAAATATATTCAGCTCTCCTTCATATTCATCAAAATTTTTGTAAATACTGTATTATTTCTTTTTTATCTTTTGAAGTAATATATGAAATTATATTTGTAGATAAATTTCAATTTTTTTGATTATGTTCTCATCGTATATTTTCAAAATTAATTAAATTTTCTTCTATATTTGTTCATTTATTATTTATTTTTTCTTGATCAAATTCGTTTGACAAAAATATTTTATCATTTACTTTTTTTGTAAAATCTTCAAATATTTTGTAATATAATTCTTGTGTTTTGAATACATCTACATGATCCAATTCTATATTTGTAATTCATGCAATATAAGTATCCAAATACAAAAAATGTTCATTAAATTCATCAGCTTCTACAATCATATAAAATTTTTTTATTAGATTTTCATCTATATAAGTTTGTTTATTATTTGTAATATAATTAATAACTTGTCATAAGAAATCTTTATTTTGCTCTCCTATTACAAAACTTTCATTATCAAAATCATTTAAACTAGCTCATACTATTCATAATCCAAAATCATAACAAAACTTTTTCGCCAAGTATACACACATAGCTGTACTTGTGCTTTTCCCATGTGTTCAAGCTATACTAATAGTCTTGTAAAACTTACTAATTTCTCATAAAAATTCAAAATAAGAATAATTTTTATGATATTTTTTAAAATCAAATTCCATATTTTTGGAGTCAATCACTTCTTTGGTATTTTCGGCTGCATCAGAATATATTACAATATCTTCTTTTTGTATTTCATATTTTCAATGTCATATTATTGTTTTGATACCTTTATCAACAAGTTTTTTTGTGTTTTCACTGTCATATTTATCAATACAAATTAAATTTTGATATCAAAATTGAAAAAATAAATTTGCAATATTATTAAGTCAAGTTCATCAAGCTCAAACTATTATTATATTCATTAATTTATTAGTAAGAAATTAGTTATTAAAAATCATCATCATATTACCAAAACTCATATAAAAATATATATTATATTTCTTTTTAAATTTGTCAAAGTATTTTCATCATCAGGTTTTACCAACAATAAATATGTTTGAAATATTATTATTATTAATATAATAAATGCAGTAAATCATAAAATCCAGTTGATAATAGTTGTAATAAAACCTATATTTGTTTCACTTGGTAATATTGCTCATCATATTTCTCCAACTTCTCATGCACTATTAATAGAACTTTCTCATTCTCAGTATACTAATTGAACAATTTCACTAGCAAACAAAATAGTTAATATTCAAACTATATTTCGTACAAATATCATTCTTGCACTTTTTGCAGATTCATCTTGATTTGTAGTTAACATTTTGATACCCTGTATCAACAATATTACAAATAAAAATCATACTGCCAAATATGCAAATATTTTAATAAACGGATAAGCAATATCATTATAAAGTTGACTTGCCAAATCTATTCATTTTATTTCTTCAAATTCTGTACCTGCTTCTCATATTACTGTATCAGTTATGAATAATGCAGATATCATTATTAATATTCATACCGTTCATCGCACCATAAAAGATATTCATTTTTTTTGCTCTTCTTCACTATCTTTACCAAACATTAATTTATAAAATCAAAAAATTGCTACTATTATTCATACTAATATAAGTATAGGAATTATTATATCTTTTCATACATAAAATATAAGATCTCTAACTCATTCTATATTATAATTAACTATTCAACGATCAGTAACATTTTGTAATTGTTTATTAGATTGATTAAGTTCACCGTCAAATCTTCCTTGTGCAAAAGTATTTGATATTAAAAATAATGTTAACAATATTAAAATTATTATTTTTTTCATTTTTATTTTTTATTTTTATTTATAAAATCTGCTACAAGATTAATTAAATCTACTATTTCTTTAAATATAGGAATATTGATAATCTTTTTTTTATATATCATATAAAGATATCTTATAATCACAAAAAAATATCATAAATATAATATATTGGATATAGAATTAAATTTAATTATAGTATTTATATAAATAATATTTGATAAAACTAAAGCAAAAACAAAAGCTATCAAATATTGTAAAAATATATCTTTGTATTTAATAATATTTTCTTTATCATATTTATCAATATTTAATATATATCAATATTCATTTTTATATTTTTCCAAATCTACAAAATATTCTTTTTTATTAGTATCAGTATCTTTAATTTTTTTGTAAAAAAATATTATCATAGATTTAATATAAGAAAATATTTCTTCTGGATTCGTATCATATAATTTATCTATTTTTTCTTTATATTTATCTGGTATAATATCTATATTGAAAACTAAAGACACAGTTCTAACAAAAATTAATGACAAAAGAACTAATGATAAAGGTATATTTAATGTAATTATAGTAAATACAGCCCACAAATACCACCACAAAAAACTTTCTTTTACCCACCAATATTTATTTATATCAGGATTATTGTACCATATATGAAAATTATTTATAGGCAAGAAATAAAAAGCTATATCTATAGAATTTACATTTATTTTTTTATATTTGATATCAACAATATCAATTTTTGACTGAAATATTTGTTTATCTTGAAATATAAGAAAAAATCATGCAATTATCATTAATACTGCAATTGTAGCAATTAAACTTGACAATCAAGTAAAAAAATAAACATATAAATTTATTGATATTGATACAATATAAATAATTAATGAAAAAATTAATAATCATAAAATAATTAATCAATATCTAATATATCACATAATAAATTGTTTATCTTCATCAGATATATTATTATCATTTTTTCAATTTAGTAAAAAATATACTCAAGGAGCAAAGAATAATATTGAAACAAGACTATAAGTATGTTTATCTTCAAATTTAAAATCTTTATTTTCTTCCATTAAATATATTATTTTATTTTATATAAATATTTTATTTAACATTAGTTTCTATAAATTCTTTTTCATAAGGAGAAGCTAATATTTTCATTGCAACATGTTGGTTTCAAGCAAAGAATAATCATTCTCATATATTTGAAGAAACTAATTTTTGTTTTTCTGCTTCAGATAAACCAAAAACAGTATTTAATGCTTTTATAGAAGAAGTAGATTGTTTTAATAATAAATTAACTGCAGAGTTTGCAACTATAGGTTTACCATAAGGACTTCTTACAAAATCTTCTACATCTTGTGAAATAGTTGTAACTCAAAGTCAATATTTCCTAGCTCTTTTAATAAGTCAAAATAAAAAATTAGCAGACATATCATGTTGCATCATAATCCAAGCTTCATCTATAATTAATAATCTTTTTTTCTTATTTGATCTTACTTTTGTCCAGATAAAATTAAGCACATTAAACATTGCTGGAGTTTTTAATGATTCATCAAGATCCCTTATACTAAATACAGTAAGTCATGTATCCAAATCTACATTAGTAGGATTATTAAATAATTTTGAAAATGTTCATGTTACATATTTACTAATTTTTAATCAAAGAGTTGCTCATCATTCCATTCATTCCAAAATATGCAATAAATCTTCAAGTAGTGGAACAGTTTTTCATTCTGGTGTTTCATCATCAAATGTTATATCTTTTATAGAATAAGTAGATTGTAATGCTGTATCAAGTATTGCCTCTTCTTCTACAGATAATCATCAGACTAAAACTCATATAAGTCATATCAAATTCATTACCTGTGATCTAAGAAGATCTCATTTTCAATATTCTACATCTTCTATTTTTGGTGGCAAATCAAATGGATTAATATTTTCAGAAGAATTTACTGCTATATTAATATATGTTCATCATACACTATTTATCAATGTTTTATATTCATTTTCTGGATCTATAACAATTACATCAATTCATAAAATAAGATATCTCAAAATTTCTAATTTTACAGTAAAAGATTTACCAGCTCAAGAAGTTGCCAATACTGTACTATTTGCATTTGCAAGTTTTGGAGAAAATCTATCAAAAATTATTAATCATCAAGTATGAAGATTTATTCAATATAATATTCATTTATTATCTACTAAATCACTTGATATAAAAGGGAAAGATCAAGCAATAGAACTTGTTAACATACTTCTTGATATTCCTAATTCGTCCAAACATAAAGGATTTATAGATTTGTATCACTCATCCATCCTTCGTATACAAGGTTTTACTTTAATTCAATTTCATCAAATTTTTTGTTCAAATTTTTTGGATTCTTCATTTAATTTTTCTTCATTATCTGCATATATTGTAGTATAATAAGATGCTTGAAAATACCTTTCTTCTCTAGTAGCTAATTTTTGTCTTATTGATTCAACATCTTTATATTCCAATTCTATTTCTGAATCCAAAGTTATTCATTTATTCATAGATTCTGAAATTTCGGCTTTAAGTTGTGTAGCTCTTCTTTTCAACATTCATTGCATAGATGCATCATCTGATGGATATATAAACCATGTCATATCCCATTTACTATGGAAAGACAATGTATCTCTAGTCCATAACATATCTAAATATGAAGGATATCATATTGCATAATATGTTCTTCACATAACTCAACTTATATTAAAATTTCATGATTTCAATTCCCAATACGATGCCGCTATATGAGATTTATAATCTGAAAAATTTTCTATATATTCTTTTTCTATTTTATTAATATGCTCTCTAAGTTTTGATGTCAATAAACTATCTTTATATTTTTCATCTGGTAAATTTATTAAATATCTTAATTGATCTTGTAAAGATTTGTTTTCTACAGGACTTTTTCAATCTATTTCTTTAGAGTTTTTTCATTTCTTATTTTTACTATTTGTTCATCATGTTCAAAACATCATATTAAAAATACTATCAAAAAATCCTACTTTTTTAGTATCTCAAGATTTTTTTCATTGTTTACTTATATTTTGTATTTTTTCAATATCAATTTTGATTCAACCTCATCTTTGAATATATCAAGTATAATTTGAATCATAAACAACATCTTTACAATTATTTAAACTCATTTTAATAATTTTTTAATAAAAATTTAAATTCTGTTGAATTATACATATTTTTATTTATATTTCAATCTAATATTATTTATTTAATTTAATAAATAAATTATGCAAATCGATCTTGAAACTATTTATTATGCACTAATTATAACATTTTTTGCATGACTTTCAACTAGTATTTGAGCAATTATTGCCTTTTTTTTCAAAAAAGAAAGTTATACATTTTTATCATTTTGATTATGATTTTCTGCTTGAGTTATGATATATTTATCTTTTATTGAAATAATTCCAGAAAGTTTAAGTTTTTTTGAAAATTATTTTGTATCTGAAGTTCCTGCTTGAGTTTGGTCATTAATTTTTCTTTCTGTTTGAATATTATTTATGATATTTGTAGATTATATTTTATGAGAAAAATTTAATCCTGATGAACCAAATTTTTTGGAATGAGTAATTAATAAAAATAATTTATTTAAAGTTGGTGTTTTGACTGCTGTAGCTTTATCTTTACATAATATTCCCGAATGACTTGCAACTTTTGTCTCTTGAGTTGTTAGTATAGAAGTTGGATTTGCAATTGCTATTGCATTAGCTTTACATAATATTCCCGAATGAATGTCAGTCGCTTTACCAATATATTATGCGACAGGTAGTAAACTTAAATCTTTTATATATGCAAGTTTAGCTTGAATGTTTAATTTAATTTGAGCAATTTTTTGAATTATATTTGTTTACTATTTTTATAGTGAATTTATAATGTGAGCTATGTTTTCTTTTGTAGCTTGAATTATGCTTTTTGTATCTTTTCATCAATTATTGCCAACGGCAGCAGTTTACAAAAAACATCATTCTGAAGTATTTTGAGTTTTATTTTGAATGTTATCAGTTTGATTTATAATGTTGTTTTTATAAAAAATGTTAACTTATTTTTTGATATTTACATTTGCATTATTTATTTGATTTTTTTGAATTTTTATTTTCAAAAAATTATCTATATTGGATAAACCATGACCTGATATAATTCCCGCTAGGAATCCAGTTCCAAATATACAATGAATTTTTTTGTTTATTTGAATACTGTCTTCCGTTTTTATTTTTTTCCCGAATTATTTTTTTCAAAAAGAAATATTAATACTTTTTATATCTTGATCTTTATTAGTTATTATTTCTTTAATTGATGCATTCAAAAATCTTAATCCTAAAATTAGACTTTTGGTACAAGTTTTGGTAGTATCAATTACTTTTTTCTTTGCTTGAGTTGGTATATTTGAAATTTCACTTCCTATTATCTGAGAAGTACAATTTCCTATAATTATATCTTTAATATTAACTATTATATGGTTTATAGGTTTTATTAATGCTATCAATTGGTTTGACTGAGTAAATTCTTTGGCAAGTTGAGTTAGTTCTATTTGATTTTTGAGTATTATTTTATTATTACAATATGTTGTAATTCCTCATTATACTTGAATATCACAAGAAAATTTGGAAACATTAAAAATGGTGATAAATATATCTTATATATTTTTTATATTTTCATTAGTTTATACATTTATTGAATTTAAACCTTTTTGAATTTTGAGAGATGTTGGTGTTATGTTTTTATGATTTAGTTTGGCTTATTTATCATTGCTTTGATGAGCTAAAATATGAACTATAATAGTAGCTTTATCATTAGTTGTATTTGATTCTATTTGGGTATTTATTCATAGAATGTTTATTATCAAAAAAAATCCTTTGAAATGAGATTATACACATTTGCATTATAGATTAATGTCCTTAAAATGGTCAAGAACAGAAGTTAGAGTTTGTATTCGATCTTGGTCTTTATTTTTAATGATTGTTATGATATTGCTTTGAACAGATAGAGAATGAAAATTAATAATATTTGCTATTATGTTTTTATTTTTCTTCTCAATTAATTCTTATTTATTTTGGTACAAAAAAATTCCTTGTGAATATTTACAAAAAAACAAAAATAGTTAAATAAATTTTACTTAAAATTACAAAATAAAAATGATTATTAATAATAATTATCTTGATGAAATAGAAAAAATATTGGAAAATAAAAATGAATTGGAAGATTTTAAAAGATATTGCACACTCCCTCTGAAAAAAAGTATTAAAATAAATTTACATAAAATAAATTTAGATAAATTTAGAAAATTAATATCAAATTGGTGATGGAAAATAATAGATCCTTGATTTATAGAGAAATGAAATATTGAAAATGATAGTTTTTATATAGATAGAGAAGAAATTGATTTTGCATTATGAAAATCTTTTTTGCATATGTCAGGAATTTTTTATATACAAGAAATAGCAGCAGGTATGCCAGCTAGATTTTTGGACATAAAAGAATGAGATAAAATATTAGATATAAGTTCGGCACCTTGATGAAAAAGTACTCAAATATGAGATTATTTATTGTCTTATAAAAATAGACCTTGAATAGTAGTTGCAAATGATGTTAATTGAAAAAGATTACAAACAACTGCTCATAATTTAAATAGAATGTGAATTTATAATTCTATGTTAACCAAATTAAATTGATTTGTTTTTGGTAAAAATTTATGAGAAGTATTTGATCATGTTTTGGTAGATGCACCCTGTTCTGGAGAATGAACATGATTTAAATCTGATTTTTCATTAAAAATTTGGAAAAGGCAAGAAATAAATAAAATATGTGGTACACAATTTCAATTGTTAGTGTCGGCAATAAAATCTTGTAAACAATGATGAACTATAGTTTATAGTACTTGTACTATGAATCCTTATGAAAATGAAGAAAATGTTTCCAAAATATTAGATTTTTTTAAATGAGCAATAGAATTGGAAAATGTAGATATAAAAAATAAATCTATTTGAATAACAGAAATTGAAATTGATAATGAAACAAAACAAATACTTAGCGAACAAGATGCAGAAAAATTAGCAAGATTTTGGCCACATAAACAAAAAACATGATGATTTTTTATTGCAAAATTTAAAAAAGTAAAAACTCTACAAGAAAAATATCCAAATAAAGAAAACAAAATAGCACCAAAAAATCCTTTCAAAATTGATACTTCCAAATCTTTACAAAAACAAGTTTCAAATTTTATTCAAGAACAATATTGAATAAAAGTAGATAAATCTAAATATTTATTTTTTGCTACTTCCAAAAAAATTTATCTTACTAGTCCAGAATTTTTGGAATTTAAAGATATACTAGAATTTGAAAAAGTATGAGTACCGATTATGAAATTTGGATGAGAACATAAATTCATACCTTTGCATTCTTTTGGTACTACGATTTGATGAGAAACTAATAAAAAATACATAAATCTAAATCAAGATGATATGCAAAAATATTCAAATTTGGAAGATATAAAAATAGAAAATCTTGATTGAAAATATAAAGATAGAGAATATGTTGTAATTAAATTTGAATGAATATGAATGTGAGTTGGTAAAATTATAGATGGTAAAATAAAAAATAAATTTATTAAAGCATAAAATAATAGATTTTCAAATGATTAAATTGTTTATTAAGATATTCTCAATTAAAATTTTTTACTATTGATTTTTTTAATAAAATATATGAATGTTTCATATTAAATCTATATAATTTTATTTTTATATTAATAAAAATTTTGAACTTTTTTTTAAATATTAATCAAATTGCTATAAAAAGTAATTTTGATAAAATCAATAATAAAAATCAACTCATTCAGCCACACACTTTTATTATTAAAACCAAATTATAATATGATAAAAACTAATTTTACAATAATAATTACAATAATAATTGTTATTGCAATTATAGTAATTTGATTATTATTTTTTTATTTTAAAAGATTAACAGAAGAAACTCCAAGTATTATTTGAAATAATTATGATAAAAATATTAAATTAGAATATACCCAAAATAAAATTAAAGATCTTAAAGTTGTTTACAGTTTTAAAATAAAGAATTGTAATAAATTAATAATTCAAGATTACCTACATGCAAAGCAATCAAAACCAAATAAAGAGATTATTATAGATGATAAAAATATAATTGATAATCTCACTAAACTGTTTAATAAATTACCTGAAAAATGAGATATGTATATTAAATTATCATGAGAGGTATCTTATAAAAGATTATTTTTTATATGTGATAATAATAATAATATTTATAAAATAGAAATTTATAATAATTTAATAAAAACACCTTGAACTTCTTTTTTGGGAAATAATAAAATAGAAAAACAAATCCTTGATATAATAACAAAATTATAATAAGGAATAAAAATCTGATGTAATATATACTAAATTTAGATATTCATAGCAATTGAAACTGTCTACTGATTTGATATATTTTGATTGTCTTTTTTAATAAACTTAAGTTTTTCAAAATATATAAATGAAGTTTTACATTTTTTTTCAAAAAACTCTTTTTCCATAATGACTTTATTATAGCTGTGAATACAACTTTGTCCCACTTTGTAATTGATTTTAAATATAAATCTTTCTTTTAATTCATTTACTTTTGATTGTAGTGTAGATTTATCATTTATATTTCATTCCAATATTTCTACACTTATAGGATATCAATTAGTATCTGTTACTAATCATATATTTACT
>NZ_JAEDAM010000034.1 GCF_018420025.1 Candidatus Vampirococcus lugosii
TCTATTTATTTGCAACAGTTCATTATATTCACAAATTTCATTTTCTTCTATATAATTTATTATATTTTTTGCTGTTATATCTCATATTCAATTTATATTTTTTAATTCTTCTTCTCATATTTGCAACAAATTTATTTTATTTTCCTCTTCTTCCAAGTCTTCTATATCTTGTCCATTTTGTTCATCTTCTTCATTTTCCTCTTCTTCCAATTCGTCTATATCCTGTCCATTTTGTTCATCTTCTTCATTTTCCTCTTCTTCCAATTCGTCTATATCCTGTCCATTTTGTTCATCTTCTTCATTTTCATCTTGTCCATATTGTCAATCTTCTTTGTCTTCATTTTTATCTTTTTCCTTTTCACAACTTGTATCAAGATATGTTATATTTTTTATCTCTTCCAATATCTTTTGTCAAACTCTATTTATTTGCAACAGTTCATTATATTCACAAATTTCATTTTCTTCTATATAATTTATTATATTTTTTGCTGTTATATCTCATATTCAATTTATATTTTTTAATTCTTCTTCTCATATTTCTGAGATAGAAAACATTTGAGCAAATAAAAAAATCGGAAAAAATAATAATGTAAAAAATAAATAGATCTTCATAATTTATAAAAAATAAAAAAATAAAAAAATAAATTATTAAATTATTAAATTATTAAAATACATAATTTTTATATAAATATACAAAATATTTTTTCAATACTTTTTTAAAAAATATCAGAAAAATATCTAAATATAAAGTTGATTAGTTTTGAAAAAAGATTATAAATAATTATTTATTTAAATAATATTAAAAATGCCAAGTTATCTTTGACAAAACTTCCTAGAAGATATAAAATATAAAAAAATAATATTAGAAATAATAGAAAAATCAAAAAAAGAATTTGCTTGGGAAAATCTAATTGAAATATGACCTTGAAAAGGTTCTATTAGTAAATATTTAGTTGATAAATATGAAAATATTACTTTTTTTGAAAAAGATGAAAATTTTTATAATATAATTAAAAATTTTAAAAAAGAAAAACAAAAAATAATAATATGAGATGTATTACAATCAAATCTTAACAATTTTAATAAAAATAAAACATTTATATTTTGAAATATTCCATATTATATAACTTCCCCTATATTCAAAAAATTTTTTGTAGAAAATAATTTCATATGATGACTTATTTTAATACAAAAAGAAGTATGAAAAAAAATTAAAAGCGATGCAAACAAAAAATCTTTTTTGCGATGGCTTTTGAATTATTGATATGAAATAAAATATATAGAAACTGTTCCTGCAAAAGCTTTCAATCCTATACCAAAAGTAGACAGTTGTCTAGTATATTTGTCAAAATTGTCAAATAAAAAAAATATAAATTTGGAAGAAGTTATAAATTTTTTGGATATTGTAAATAGATATAAAAGAAAAACACTATGAAAAATATCAAATATAATAAATAAAAAATGAATCTATAAATATAATATACAATGAGAAATATCAAAAAAAAGAATTGAAGAACTTAATTGGGATGATATTAAATATATAATAGATTATAATAAAGAATAATTTATAAAACAATTTTATTGAATAATTTAAATAAATAATTATAAACAATAGATATTTATTTTAATAAATTAAATTCATAAATGAATAAAGCAAAAATTAGTTTGATAAATAAAATTTCATCAAAAACAAATGAAGAAGTTTTTTTGATGTTTAAATTGATATGAGATTTTGAATTTAAGACATGACAATTTGTTATGATAACAACAAATATTGATAACAAAAATATTAAAAGAGCATATAGTATAGCAACAACAAATAAATTATTGCAAGATAAAAAACAAATTTGATTTTATGTAAAAAAAGCATCAGAAAATTGAGTTTCAAATTATTTTACTCAAATAATTAAAGAATGAGATGAATTAGAGATAACTTGACCATATTGACACTTCATAGACAATGAAGAAATAAAAAATTATTTATTAATTAGTGTATGAAGTTGAGTAGGACCTATATTATGAATATATGAAGAAATTATAAATGAAAAAAATAATTTCAATAAATTAGTAAATATTTTTTCAGAAAAAACAGAAAAAAATATTAATTGAATAATCCAAAAAACATTTAATTCAAATGATGAAAAAGTTAAAAATATATTATATTTATCTAGAGATAAAGTTGAATGATATAGAAATTGACATATACAAGATTGACTACAAGAAGCTATTGATTTTTTATGAACCAAAAAAATAAAAGTTTTTATTTGTGGTAAACCAGAAATGGTAGATGATGCAACTAATATTTTATTGAGTAAATGAATAGAAAAAAATAATATAATTTCAGAAAAATATTAATTTTAAAAATAAAATAAATTTATGTTATACATAATACCAACTCCTATATGAAATATTCAAGATATTACATTAAGATGACTTAATTTATTAAAAGAACTTGAAATATTTTTATGTGAAGATACTAGAACTAGTAAAAAATTAATGAATTTATATAATATTGATTATTCAAATAAACAATTTTTTAGTATTACAAGTTATACAAGTGAATGAAAAATAGAATTTTATAAAAAATTAATAGAGGAAACTAATGTATGATTATTAAGCGATGCTGGAACACCATGATTATCAGATCCTTGAAAAAATATCATAAAAATAATTACAGAAAATAATATAAAATTTGAAACATTGCCATGAGCTAGTGCAATAATTCCATGAGTTGTATCTAGTTGATTTGATACATCAAAATTTATATATTTATGATTTCTTCCCAAAAAAAAAATGAAGACTAAAATATATTAAATATATAGTAAATAGTGAAATTCCTGTATTTATATATGAATCTGTATATAGAATAAAAAAATTAATAAATCAAATAAAAGAAGAATGATTTGAAGGTAAAATTTCAATAAATAGAGAAATTAGTAAAATATATGAACAAAAAATAACAGACAATATAGACAAAATAATAGACAAATTAGACAATTGAGAAATAAAAATAAAAGGGGAGTTTGTTGTTTGATTTTTTAATACTAAATGAAAATGTTAAATTTTATTTTCTTCGGTAGATTAACAAAAGAAAAATGATTTGATTTAATATTATATATATTAGATAAATATAAAAATAATAAATATATAAATTTTTATATTTTTTGAAAATGAGATTTGGAAAAAAATTTAAAAAAAATTAATGCTAAAAATATTAAATATTTATGATGGCAAAATATAGAAACTATAAATAAATATTTGGAAAAATCTCATTATACATTGATGCCATCCAAATTTTTGGAAACTTTTGGTTTATCTGCTTTGGAAAGTATAAATAAATGAGTTCCTGTAATTTGATATTGAAAGTGATGACTTAAACAATTTATAACACAAGAATTAGATATAATTAAACAAATATGAAAAAATGATGAAGAAAAAATTGAAAACATAATAAATAAACTAATAAAAGAAATTGAAAATCAAAAAAATAATTGGGCATATAGATCAAAAAAAGCAATTGAAAAATCAAATAATTATAAAAAAGAAACATCGTTAAGGGAGTTTGAAAATATAATTTGAAAAAATAAAAAAATACTTCTGATAAGTGATTCTATTGAAAATATATGATGAATAGAATCATATATTATTAATACTAAAAAATTACGTAATAATAGTTGACACGAAGTAGACAGCTTTTGACTAGGTGGCAAAATAGTAAAATATAGAAAAATATTGATGAGTTTAGTATGATTTAACATTTTTGCATATTGGAATTTAAAGAAAAAAATTAAACAATTTGAACCTGATATTATATGGCTACATTCTGTAAGTAGATATTTATGATTTTTGCCTTTACTTAATTGTAAGTGAAAAAAAACTTTAATAATGTATCATGATTTATGATATTTTCATCCATTTCCTTCAAAAGTTTATGAAGAAGAACAAATAATATGAAAAGTAAATTTAAAAAATTTTATAAAAATGTGAAAATCAAAAAATCCTATTGTAATATTTGCTATTTTTTTGAAACTAATTAATTTAAAATTAATAAATTTTGTGTTAAATAAAAAATGTAATTTTTTTATAATACCATCAGAATTTATGACAAAATATTTACAAAATTGATATTGAATAAAAAAAGAAAAAATAAAAATTTTGAAACATTTTGCAAAATAAAAAAAATTAAATATGTCTAGCTATTACTAATCACCAAACTTTAGTTTTATTAAATTTTTTTTCAATTAATGTAGACACCTGTCTAATTGTCGATCAAGTTGTTGTCACATCATCAATAATAATCAAAACTTTTCATTCCAAATCTAAATTTTCTTTTAATTTAAAAGCTCAATTAAGATTTTTAATTCTCTTTTCTCTATTTAATCTTGCTTGTTTTTGGGTAATTTTTATTTTTTGAAAAACATCTAAAACTGGAATATTTAATTCTTGTCAAAAAGTTTTTGCTAATAAATAAGATTGATTAAATCATCTAACAAAATATTTATTGTACCAATCTTGAGGAATATATGTAATAATTATCTCTTTATCAATTTCTTGTATTGCTTGATTAGATAAAAATATATATTTGATTTGATTTATTAAATCTTTTGATAAAATTCTAGCTCATTTATATTTTAATGATTTAATAATTTTTTTAATAATTCAAGTATAATTAAATCATATTATTATTCATTGTAATGCTTCATTTTCATATTTACATTTTTGACAAATTTTGAAACTATTTGATTTTGACTTACAAATTGGACATATGTCAAAATGAACATTAATATTTTTTTTGCAAGTTTGACATATGTGTTGTCAAACTTGTCTACATCATAAACATGTTTTAGGGAAAATTATATCAAGTATATTCATATGTATTTGATAAGTATAAAAAAATAAATATATTATTATATTAAATTTATAATTTAAATTATAATTATGAATATAGCTTTTGCAGGTGGAGGAACATGATGACATGTATTTCCTATAAAATCAATTATTGATTATATAAAAAAAGATAATAAAATTACAAGTGAATTTGAAAATATTTATTGGTTTGGAGAAAAAAATTCTCTGGAAGAAAAAATTGCTAATGATATAAGTAATGTTAAATTTATAAAAATGATATCTTGAAAATTAAGAAGAGATAAATCTATAATTTCATTTGCAAAAAATATTATTGATTTATTTAAATTTTGATACTGAATTACAAAATCAATTTTTTTATTAAAAAAATATAAAATAGATGTAGTTTTTTGTAAATGATGATATGTTGCACTTCCTGTAGTTATTGCATCCAAAATATTAAGAAAAAAAGTTTTTGTACATGAATCAGATACTGTAGCATGATTGACAAATCGTATTGCCAACAAATTTTCAAATAAATCATATACTTGATTTCCCAAAAGTTTAAAATGATGACAACATATATGACAAATATTATCAGAAAATATATTAAACTTTAATAATTTAGACAAGTTTGACACAAGTTTGACAGGGGAGTTGGACAGTAATTTTAATAAAAAAACTAATATACTTATAGTTTGATGATCACAATGATCAAAAAACAATTTATGAAAATATTATTATCATAATAGAAAAAAATAAAGATATAAAAAAAAATTTTAATTTTTTTATAATACTTGGAAGTATTAATTCAAATTTAAGAAAAAAATTTGAAAATATTGACTGAAGTAAAAATTTCATAAAAATATATGATTTCATAAATCAAAATCAAATGTGATATTTATGTAATATTTGTGATATATGAATTACTCGCGGATGAGCTACTAGTTTGGCAGAACAAAAATTTTTTGATATGAAATTAATAATAATACCATTACCTTATACTTGATGAAACCATCAATATTTTAATGCAAAATATTATGAAAATAAATTTAATGATATACTTGTTGAACAAGACAAAAATATAAATAATAATTTATCAAAAAATTTATATAAACTTAAATTTTATAAAAAAAATAAATCAAATAAAAATATAAATATATTGAACAAAAATATTGAACATATATTAAAAGATATAATATCATAATTACTTTATTAAGCAAATTATTTTTTGACAAATAAATATTATTGTATATAATTTATTGTATATAATAATTTAAAATAAAAATTGAAAATTTAATTAAAAAATATAAAATATAAATTTAATGAAAAATATTAAAACAAAAAAAATTAATAAAAATAACTGAGTAATATTTTACAAAAAAGTTTTAAGTTTATCTATTTTTTTTACTGCATGAATATATATATTCAATATTCCTTTATGAAATAATTTCTTGGCAAATATATCTGATTATTGACTTGGATTATTAACTAATCAAGAAATTTTGGAAAATGTTGATAATATAAAAGATAATAGTGTTGTATGGCCATTGAGACAAGTTACAGATCGATCAAAAGTTGTAAATTATGAAAAAACAAAAAATACTGATTGGAAGGATTTGGAAAATAACTTAAAAACTCCTTTTCCTAATAAGTTTTCTGATACAATAGAAAAATATAAATTTGTATCACCATATAATATATGGGCAACAATAACAAATCCACTGGAAAGAGAAAAAGTAATATTTTATAAAAGATTAATAACAACATTGTGGACAACAAGTTATTCTTGTAGTTTAGAATCTTGTGATCGGTGGATTCCAAATACTTGAACTCATGCTTGAATAGATATTGTATCAAGTACATGAACTCCTGTATACAACAGTATGAATTGAATTGTAATGAGAAAACAAAGTTGAAATACATGATTTGGAAATTATTTAGTTATTCTTACTAATTTTAATTGAGAATTATTAGCTACATTTTATGCACATTTTGATGATTTTCATTGAAATATTAAAGAATGAGATATTATAAAAAAAATGACAACAAATTTGATATATATGAAATACATGAAGTTCAAGTACTCCACATTTACATTTTCAAATAAATAGTCTAGGTCCTATACAAGATATAAAAAAATTTACAGTTGCACAAAAAATGTGGGAGTGATGGAGTGGTAATGATAAAACAATTGAAACAGTTAGAAATTCAACACTAAATCCTATAAGTTTTGTTGAAAAAAATCTTGGAACAGTATGAGATGATTTACAAAGACAAGATATAAATGTAAACACAAATAATATAAATGAAAAAAATAATGAAAATATAAAAAAAGAAAATAAAAATGAAAATGAAGATTTACTTCAACAAATTACTAAACAATTGGAACAAGAATATTCAAATAATATTCAACAAAACAATAACAATAAAAATATTAAAGAAGTATTGGAAATAATAGAAATATCTAATCCAAAAATTGATAATAAATTAACATTATGAGATAATATAAAATTTACAGTAAAAACAAAATGAGAAGATTGAAATATTACTATAAGTAGTAATAATGATGTATTGAAACCATCACAATATACAATTACACCAAAAAAAGAAAAAAATGAATATGAAGTATTAGTTTCAGCTCAAAATATATGAAATTGAAGAGTTGTTTTTAGTGATTGAAAATCAAATAAAGATTATTATTTCAGTGTATATCAAGATGTTCAAGAAATATTTAGTTTATGAATAAACTGACCTGATACTATTTTTAATACTGTTAAACAAAAATTTACTATATATCCTATAGATAAATTATGAAATACTGTAAATTATAATTTAGATTGAAATATTAATATAAGTCTTTTGGATAGAGAAACTAATAAATCATATGATTTAATGAATCAAAAAATAAATAAACAAAATAATTTATTTAAATTTGAAATACAAGCACCAAAAATTAGTAATTATAGATTGATAGTAAATTTTAAAGATGAAAAAAATAATTTATCTGCAAATAAAAATCTAGAAAGCGATATATTTATAGATTACAGTAAAAATGATAAATACTGAAATAGTATGAAAGAATTAAATAAAAAAGGTATTATAAAATGATTTGAATGAAAAATGATGCCAAATAATAATATAATAAGAGCAGAAATAATAACAACATTAGTAAGATATAAATATTGAGATGATTTTGAAAGATTTAAAAATGAAATGAATAAATATATAGAAAAAAACTGAATTTTCTTTGAAGATATAAATCCAGAAGCTCGGTATTCTCCATATATTTTTATGGCATATCAAGATTGAGTTGTAAAATGAGCAGGTTGAACTCATGCTAATCCTACTATTCAAGCACAAAAAGATGAACTTATTGCTTTATATTCTAGATTTTTTAATATTTCAAAAAAAGATCAATTTCCATCTTTTATTGATGTAAATCAAGATGATTGGTTTGTAGATTATGCAAATGCAGCCAAAAATTATAACTTATTCCCTTTTGAAAATAAAAATAAATTTGAATGAAGTGATTTTGTAAGTAGAGAAAAAGCTTTTGAAAGTCTTTATAGATATATGAATGTTTGAGAAAAAATGCAACCCAAAATTAAAACTACAGAACAAAAATTGGAAGATGCAGTAAAAGCACTAATTAATTTCTAAAAAATTAAAATATAAATACATTATTTATAAAATAATTCTTTGATTGTTTTATAATTTTGTCATCATTTTTCTATTATATTATCTGGTAATACTACAGGTTTTCATTTTTTATCAGGATTTTTTTTCCAAAATTCCATAACATAATCTCTAATCACTTGTTTATCCAAAGACTCTGGTTCTTGTCATTGTACAAATCATTCTATTTTCCAAAATCTTGAAGAATCTGGAGTTAAAATTTCATCTATCAAATATAATTTTCATTTTGAATCTAATCAAAATTCAAATTTAGTATCTCAAATCACAACTCAATTTTCATTAGCTAATTTATTAGCTTTTTCATAAATATTAATACTTATTTTTTTTATTTGTTCTGATAATTCTGTTGCATCTATATTATCAAATCATTCTTTCAATAAAAAATTATATAAATAATCTTCCATATTATCATAATTTATATTTATATCTCATTCATCAGATTTAGTAGATGGAGTAAAAATAGCTTTATTAAATTTACTACATTTTTGTAATCATTTTCAAATAAATTCAGAAGTACTTAATTTTCAAGTTTGTGAATCATATCATTTTAATGCCGAACCATATAAATATCATCTTACTATAGCTTCTATAGGTAGAGGATTAAGTTTTTTTACAATTTCAGTTCTATTTTTTAATTTATCTGGAAAATCACTAGGTCGTTCAGGATCAGCAATCATATGTGTATCCAAAAAATCAATAGTCCCAAACCAAAAACGAGATATTTGTGTAAGTGCTTCTCACTTACTTGGTATTAATCAATAATGCACTACATCATGAGTTGATATTCTATCTGTTGCTATCATTATCAATAAATTTTTATCATCAGGATGTTGATATGTCTCTCTAACTTTTCATGAATGTAAATGAGTATATCTATCTGGCAACTTAAGACTATCTGTAATACAATCAGATAAACAAGAAGATAAATCAAATTTATTATTTTCAAAATTAGATTTTTTTATATCTTTTATCGAGTTTTCTAAATTTTCAATTTTTTTCATAATATAAAATATTATTATATAAATATATATATCTATATTAGATATATTTTTTTTAATTAAATCAATATGTAATATATATTCAACTACTTCTAACCAGGCATACATTATATTTTTTAGCTTATATCACATATAATCTTCTTTCCTTAATTCTAATATCATTTCTTTAACCTGAGCTCATACTATTTCCAATCATACCATAGCTAATCATATTGATGATAGTAATATATTATAATAATTATTTAGTCTTTCAACTTCACTTCTTAAATGTATTTTCTATAAATTATATTCTTATTTTAAATATTTATATGTTTCTTCTATTAACCTCATCTTTGTAAACAAAAAATAATTTATTTTATACATGTACTCAAAAAAAGAACATAAAAATCAGAAACTAACAGAAAAGAATCGTAAACATATTCGAAAACTATATTGTGATCAATGGTCT
>NZ_JAEDAM010000035.1 GCF_018420025.1 Candidatus Vampirococcus lugosii
ATATAGTTTTCGAATATGTTTACGATTCTTTTCTGTTAGTTTCTAATTTTTATGTTCTTTTTTTTGAGTACATGTTATATGTATATTCATATTTTGTTGTTTTACACAAATAAAAATTTTATCTATTATATCTTTTTGTGTAAATAACACTAGTCTATATTACATTTCAGTATATTAGTAATATTAAGTTGAGCTGATTCATATAGAAAAATAAATTTTAATCAATTAAAAAAATATAAACTAAAATGGAAAAAAATACCTTGATATACAATTATTCGTAATATAATCCAGAATACAAATAAAAAAGAACTTGAAAAAAATTAGAGAATATAGTGATAAATTATCTAAAATGAAAGAAACTAAAGATATTAAAGTTATATCTTTAGATGGTAAAGTTATAAAATGAAGTTTTGATAATTTTAAAGATCAAAAAGCAATTCAAATATTTAGTGCTTTACTGAATTGAGAAATAATATTAGCTCATGAGGAAATAGATGAGAAAACAAATGAAATTCCAATAGCTCAAAAATTTTTTGAAGAATTGTGATTAAAGTGAATAATTATTACTTTAGATGCTCTTCATTGTCAAAAAAAAACTTTTAAAAAAATAATTGATTCCTGAAATGATGCAGTAATTCAATTAAAATGAAATCAAAAAAAATTAATGAAGAAATAGAGAAGAAACAAGAAATATTAAATTTATATAAATATAAAACATTTATACTTTGACTATCTAAAGAATAGGAAAAATGTATAATAAATGTTATTGTTGTATATAGAAAAACAAAAGAAAAAAATATAAAAACAAAAAAATATGATTTTAAAACAGAAAAATCTTTTTATTTATCAACAAAATAGCTTACTGCAAAGGAATATTTAAAAATAATAAGATGACATTGGGGAATTGAAAATAGAAATCATTATGTAAAAGATACATCTTTTTATGAAGATTCTTCTAGAATAAAAAAAAGTGCTGAAATAATATGATTACAAAATATTCACTTTTTCTTTAAATGAACAGCCCTGATTTTATAACACTAGAACTATTATCAAAAATGTTTTATCTAAACTCTCTATATCAAATTTAGTTATATCATGACTATAATTTTATATTTGTCTATGCAAAACTCCTAAATATTTAATATTTGTAAAAATGTGGAATAAGTAAAATTTTACTATCTAATAAATTATTTTTCATTTTAAATACAAAATTATTTACTTTTTCAGAAAATAATAAGTAGTTACTATAATCATAATATATTTCTGAATAAATAAATTTAACAATAATATCGTATTTATCAAAGTCATGATTATTTTTATTTTTTGAATTTGGATAAATAATTACTCCTATATTATTTATACTTCATATATATTCATTAAAATTTTCATTTTTTTTATATTCTCATCAACAATTTTTTGAAAATATTTCAATAAAATTATCAATTTTTCAATCATAATTTATTCAAACATATATAGCTTCACATTGATATCAACTATATTTTAATCAATTTACTAATATATCAAAATTTTTAATTGAAATTTTTTCTGAATATCAAAATAAATCATCATAATATTGTTCCAAATATAATATTTTGGGTTCTAATAATAAATCTTTTTGCATCCATCAATAATCAAAACATATTAAATCATGTCAATTATTTGATGCAAAAACAATTAATCTTTTAGGAAAACAATATGTAAATTTGTTCATAGCTTCTATAATTTCATCTTCATACATATATTCAAAAACTACATCATAAAAAGATTGAACATATTCAATTTTATCAAATCCTGAAAAAAACATTAGTTTGGGTTGATTATTTTGATCAAAATAAGTAGTAGGCAAAATATATCATCAATTACAAATTTTCATTAATTCTTTATATAAACTAGGTAATTTAAATCAAATTTCTTTTTCTTTATATTCTATATCTTCACAAGTGGCAGGAATATTTTTATTATTCCATCTCCAAAAAGAGTTTTTATTAATCATATTTAAAATTATTTAATATTTAAAATTATTATTCAAAATAATTGACAAATAAACATTTATCTAAAAACTTTAAAAAAAACTAAAGTGTTCCATTTTCAAGACTAATTTATACTTTTTTTAAAGTAGTGACATTTAATATAATGTGGAATCTAATCTTTATCAAAATCTTCTTCCCATTCTATTAGAACTTTTTCTAGAAAAGGTACAAAATTGCTATCTGCTAATATATTAATCTTTTCCAGTTTTTTAAAAACATCTTGTATTTCATTATGTGGAATAAATAATTCAAGAAAATTATTGGATTTTACAAACTTCTGTTCCAAAATAGACCCATATTTAGGTAAACAATTTTCATTATAAAGGTAGCGAATTACAGATGAAAAGTGCCAAGCATCACTGTTATTTCCAAATTTTTTTATTAAATATTAAAATAATTTTTTCATATTATTGTAGGCATCTTTATAAAAGTATATAAGATTTTTATAAAAAAATGATTTAATTTGACTTTAAAAAAACTATTTTTTTCTTTTTTTTAATACTTTTTATAAAACCTTTTTATATTTTTTTCTATAATTTTACTGAAGGCCTGTAATAAAATTTTTACTATTTTTAAGTAAAAATAAATATTTTTTATATTCTAAAATAGAATACTTGAATTTAAAAAATTTTTTATTTATATTCAGGGAGGCTAGGATTTGAACCTAGAGCACCAGCTTTGGAGAATAGTATGTTAAAACCAGTTAGACACCACCTTACTTTATTTATAATAAATATAAATGTCTTTATATTATAAATATTTTTTTTAAGATTTCAAATTTTTTTGGCTCTATTTTTTTGAGACAATACTTTTCTTTTAAACTGAAGGTTTATAAAGATATTAGAAGTCTCTTTATATAGTTATGTTTTATGTTATATCAATATGCCATTCTTTTAAAAAGTTTGGCTTTAGTGTTTTTTCATTTAGTAAAGGCATTTGTAATTCATATTTCAAAAAAGTTCTTGATTTAGTTCATATTCTAATTTTCAATAAATATTATTATCAATTTCAATTTCTACAATTTTGTAATTAAAATATTTTTCACATTTATTTTTATTTATTTTTTTGCTTATTTTATCTTGCAACACATTAACTGTATAATTTCTTTTAAATTTTTTAACTTCTTCCAATTTTTCTTGTGTTGATTTTACTAATAATCTTCTATTTTCTTTATCTTCATATTGTTTAGCGGGATTAAAACATAAAACATATTTTTTATCTTGTATTTCAAATTCTGATAATGTATGTTTATCAAATAAAGATTGTTGTATTTTTTTATTATTTTCTGCTTTTTTCTTTAATTCTTTATGATTTAATCTAGAATAAAAAAACTATTTAAGACTTAAATAAACTTGATTTATTTAAGTTTTTTTTTATTATCATCGTTAATTTATATATAAAAATATAAAATATGAAAAAAGATAAATTAGCACTAATAATACTTGATTGAGTATGAATAAATGAAAAAAAACCTGAACAAAATGCATTAATTCAAGCTAAAACACCGAATTTAGATAAATTGTGGGCATGAGAATACTCAAAAATTGAAGCTAGTTGAAAAAATGTATGAGTATCTGATGGTCAAATGTGAAATTCTGAAATATGACATATGACTATATGAGCTTGAAGAATTATAAAACAAATACCAACAAAAGTAAAAGATTTGTTGCAAACTTGAAAATTCAAAGATTTAAATGTTTACAAAGATTGATTAAAACATATACAAAAAAACAATAGCAATATACATATAATTCAATTATTTGGACCTTGATGAGTTCATGCAAGTTATGAACATTTGTTATGATTTATAGATTTAATTCCATGAGATATATCTGTTTATTTACATCTTTTGTGAGATTGAAGAGATTTGGTGCCTAGATCTATGTTTTGATATATGAAAGATTTTTTGGAAATATTAGAAAACTATCCTAATATAAAAATATCTACAATTTGAGGAAGGTATTATGGGATGGACAGAGATAATAATTGGGAAAGAATACAAAAATTTTATAAACAAATGATTTGAGATGATAATATAACTAATTTATCTATTTTGGATTATATAAAAAAATCTTATGATAACGAAATTTTTGATGAATTTATAGAACCTACAAGTTTTACTTGAACAGAAAAAATTAAAGATTGAGATCTTGTATGTTTTTTAAATTTTAGATCTGATAGAGCAAAACAATTAACAAAAGTTTTTGTTGAGGAAAATTTCAATGAATTTGAAAGAAAAAATTTAAAAAATATAGAATTTATTTCTATGACAAAATATTATTGAGAATATAAATGAAAATATTTTATAGAAGATGAAAATCTTGATAATATATTATGAGAAATACTTGAAAAAAATAATTTATCTCAATTACATTTAGCTGAAACAGAAAAATTTGCTCATGTTACAAAATTTTTTAATTGATGAAAGGAAGTGAAATTTAAAAACGAAAAAGATATATTAGTAAAATCACCAAAAGTAAAAAGTTATGATTTATGTCCTGAAATGTCAGCAGAATTAATATATGATGAGTTTGTCAAAAATATTAATAATTTTGACTTTTTTGTAATTAATTTTGCAAATTGAGATATGGTTTGACATACTTGAGATATGCAAGCAACTATAAAAGCTATTGAAAAACTAGATTTCATATTATGAAATATTATTGATATATCTAATCAAAATTCTATAAAATTAATAATTACAGCAGATCATTGAAATTGTGAAGAAATGTGAACTGAAGAAAATAAAAAAACTTCTCATACAACAAATCCAGTTCCTTTATGGTATATATCAAATTGAAAAACTCAAAAAATTAAAGAAAAATGATGACTAAAAGATATTGCTCCTACAATATTAGATATTTTGCAAATTGAAATAGTATCTGAAATGGATTGAATATCTTTATTAAGTTGAGATGTTGAATAATTTAAAAATATTGTCAATATTAAACTCATCTTTGTAAACAAAAAATAGTTAGTTTTGTGATGGCGAGTATTATTGTATTTTCTATTGAGATGCGGAGTAATAAGAATATTGATGAATATGCGACATAATAAAGAAACATTCATTTCAAGAAAGAATAGAAAAAAGTCTTTAAAAAAGTTTGTAAATCGATATAATTGTGTCAAACTTCATAAATGAATTGATAATAAAACACCATATGAAATTATAGATGAGTTTTATCACTGAAAATAAAAAGTTGTAAACAATACTACCATTTCTTACAAATTACCAATTTATATTTTCAATAGCTCATGACCAATTTGTATTTTCTTCATCAATACCAGATAAAGTAAAATTAGATTGATAATGCCATTTATCACCGTCTTCATGAAGAATTTGTCAAGCTATTATATACTTTTTTCAGCTATAAGCTATATGATAAATATCATCATCTCAAGGATTTACTGTATTTAATCTTTCTATTTGCAAAATATCTGATAATTTATTATCTCAACTTGAATTTTTTTCCATAAAAGATAAACTAAATCAAGTATAATATGTTCAACCAGTTCATTCTATTCCTCAAGTAAGATTTCAATTGATAAGATAAACATCAATTCAATCTGAAATTACTGATAAATCTGCTTTTACTCTAGCTTCTTTACTTTTTCATACAAACTGAGTTAATGCAATTCAAGATATTACTGATAATACTGCGATAATAGCTATTACCACTATCAACTCTACCATAGTAAATCATTTGTCTTTTAAATTAATTTTCATTATTTTTTTTAAAAATTAAATTACATTTAAAGTATAAATAAACAAATATCAAAAATCAACTTTATTTTAATAAAAATATTTTTCTATAACAAAAAAACTCTCATTTAATGAGAGTTTCTTAAAAAGATTATTTATATTAATATTACCAATCTATACCATTAACAACATTAGACCAATCATCTGCTGTCAAGTCTTCTCAAGATAAAGTGAAGTTATCATATTCAAGATACCATTCTCTGTCACCATTATCATCTGGATCTAATTTTCAACCTATAACATATTTTTTAAGATCAGAAGATATATGATATGATTCACTACTATCAGGATGTACTGGCACAGTAGGAAAAATATCTTGTAATCAAGTATTATTATCCAAAAAACCTGTATTAAAAACTGTTCCACCAGTTCAATTTGTACCAGTAAGACCACTAACATTATCAGCTTGAGCTAAGTATGTATCAATTCATCTAGAAATTGTTCATATATCTGACTTAACTCTAGAATCTCTAGCTTGTCACACAAACTGAGTAAGTGCAAGACCTGCCACTACTGCTAATACTGCGATAATAGCTATTACTACTATCAATTCTACCATAGTAAATCACTTCTTATTCAAATTAATTCTCATTTTTCTTTTTTTTATGATAAATAAAAAATGTATATACATTATACATATATAATATCAAAAATCAATAGTTTTTAATATTTTTTTGTAATAGACTATTTCAAAATATAGTAAAGAAAATAAAAAGACTTGATATTTTTTAAATTTTTGTTATATAAAAAATATGTTTGAAGTAAGTATAATTTAAAGTTTATTAATAATTAAATAACATTTCAATTCTAATTATTAATGTTGATAAATTTTTTGTTTATATAAATATTAAAGTATAATTAATATTAAAATAATTATAATATGGTTATTAAAAAATAAAATAAATAATTTTTTAAATTATATATTTAAAGTATTATATATATAAATTATAGACAAAATGCAAATTGTTGAAATTAAAGAAAATGAAAAATGACAAAGATTTGATAGATTTTTGAGAAAATATTTAAAATATACTGATATAGCTCTCAAAAGTATATTTAAAGCTATAAGAAAGTGAGATATAAAAGTTAATTGAAGTAAATCTAAAGAAAGTTATATACTTAATATGTGAGACGAAATAGTTTTTAACTCATTTTTTTCAAGTCAAATAAAAGAAAGTCAAAAAGATAAAAATCATAAAATCAAAAATATTAAAAAATCAAATATAGAAAAATTAATTTTATTTGAAGATGAATATTGGTTGGCAATAGATAAACCAAGTTGAATAGTAATTCATCCTTGAGACAAAAATTATAATACTATTACTTTAGTTGATTTATTACAAAATTATTTAAAATCAGATATTTGAACTTTTAAACCAATGTTTTGATATAGATTAGATAAAGATACGAGTTGAATCATAATAGCAGGCAAAAAATATGAATCATTAAAATTATTAAATTTATTGATAAAAAATAGAAATACTAAAAAAAAATATATTGCTGTTGTGTTGTGAAAAATTAATAAAGAAGAAATTATTGATAATAATTTGGAAAAAGTATATAGCAAAAAACTCGGTAAAAATATAGTTATCTGTTCGTCAAATTGACAAAGTGCAAAAACAATTGTAAAACCTATTAAACACAAATTTATAGAATGAATTTGATATATAACATTATTGGATATAGAAATAAAAACTGGTAGAATGCATCAAATAAGAGTTCATCTCAAAAAAATAAAACATCCAGTTATTTGAGATTTAATTTATGGAAATAGTGAAAAAAATAAATTATTTTTAAATAAATTTTGAATAAATAGACAATTACTTCATAGTAGTGAATATTATTTTTATGATAGTATACAAAAAAAAAATATTAATATACACTCCCCTATTCCTCAAATAATAAAAAATATTTTTTAATATAATATAATATTAATATGAAAGATAATATTTTGTTTGATTCTTACAAAGATATTTTGAATGATACAAGTTTAACAAGATTAGCTACACTTACAACAATTATTTATTCTATCATATTTGTAATATATGTAGTTTATCAAACATATTCTACAATTTCTGAAACAACAGACCAAAGTAAAACTATTGATATTGCTATTGAATATATTAGTTTTTTTATAAAAAATATAGAATTTGCAGGTTTTATTTTTATTTGAGCCATTATTTTAGCTATATGATATTTTTTGTTGCCACCAATAGCAGATTGAGCATTAATTAGTTATGTAAAAAATAAAAAACATGGTTGAAAAAAAGCATTATCAAAATGAATACTTAACTTTTTTCCAATGTTTGAATATAATGCAATGACAAGTGCAGTAAATTTTTTGGTATTTTTCATAGCAATAAGTAGAGCATATAGTATGTGAATTTTGAATAATATATTTATACAAATTTTAATATGAATTTGGTGATTAGTTTTACTTTTTGCATCTATATTTTTTCATTATTCAAAATTTTTTATAATTCTCAAATGATTATGACCAATAGATGCAATGAAAGAAAGTATTTTTCTAACTTTTGAAAACTTTTTTTTGACAATAAAATTTGTATTTATAAGTTATTTACTTTATATTAGATTTATATTAAATATATTATTTGTAATATTTATACCTTTATTTTTGATTCGACTTAATGTTAAATTATGATTTTTTGATTCAAATATTACTAAATTTATGATTTATACATCATTTTGATTATTAATTATACTTACTGCATATATAAATTGAATTATAGAAGCATTTTTCATATCGTACTGGTACAAAGTTTTTGAAAAAACACAAGAAAACACAGAAGATTAATTATTATATATTTAAAATAATTTACTAAAAATAAAAAACAGTTTGATATTGAAAAAAATGAGTAAATATTTATAATAGCACAAATTTTATGTATTAACTTTTTATTGTTTTGGCAAAAAAAAAAACTAGTAAAAAATCAAAAAAAATTGTTATAAATAAATATAAAATAGCATTAATTTTATTAGCTATTTGTGTACTATTTTTCTTTACTGTTTTTATGGCATCAGATGGAACACCACTTTATCGAGTAATTGAATTTCCAACACATTTAATAATTTGAAAATATTGAAGTTTTCTATTTTTTTCTTTTACTACAATAATGGCTTTTTATATATTATATGATGAATCAATATTAAAGAAAAAAATATTTAAAAAACTTTTATTATTATTTATTATATCTTGTGCTATAATTAGTTTTCCGATATTAGAAAGTAGTGGATCTTGATCTTTGGATCCTTATAATTTAGGTTGATGGACATGATATATTGCATTAATGATTATAAGTTTTCTTTTGTGACATCAAAAAGAACCTACTCAATATTTTACTTTGCTTATTTTTTTATGAGTTTTTATTCGATTATTATTTACTCTTAAAATTAAGTTTTCTGCACCACAAATTCAATTTGATATATGAGATTGAAGAAATACTAAAAAAAATGAAATTAAATGAAAAATTAAAGAAAAAAAGTCTAATTTTTTGTCAAAGAAAGAAAATATATCAAAAGCATCTGATATTGTAAATGATATACCAAAAAAAGAAAATAAAGCAAAATTAATTTTTAAATCATTTTTTGAAAAAAAATCAAAAGATAATAATGAAAATAATGATATCAATAACGAAAATGATAATAATATTATAGAAAATAAAAAAGAAAATATTATAAATAAAAATTTAAAACAAAATAATAATATACAAGAAACAAAACAAAATAATACACAAGAAGTAAAACAACAAAAATTATCTTTTCCTGAAGATAAACCTAGTTTTGATATAAATATTTTGGATGATGAACAAGATCAATCTCAATATGAACTTGATGATAATTATTTGAGTGAAAAAGCAAATTCAATTATTAATAAATTGGATGAATTTATGATACCAGTTTCTTTTGAATGATATAATATATGACCTACAGTAATACAAATAAAAATTAAACCAGAAGCTTGAATAAAAATATCAAGAATAGAAAACTTAAAAAAAGATTTAGCACTTTGATTAAAAACTAAATCTTTAAGAATTTTGGCTCCTATTCCTGGAACAGAATTTATTTGAATAGAAATACCAAATCCAAAACCTCAAATAGTTGCTCTTAGTCAAATACTTTGATCAAAAGAACTTGGAAATAATATGTCAAATCATTTAACTAATCTTTCATTATGAAAATGAATAGATTGAAATATTGTTATTAAACCACTTGAAAAAATGCCACATCTTTTAGTTGCATGAGCTACTGGTAGTGGTAAATCTGTATGAGTTAATGATTTTATATTATCATTATTATTTCAAAATAGTCCTAGTGAACTTAAATTTATAATGGTAGATCCAAAACAAGTAGAATTATGAATGTATGAATGAATACCTTATTTACTCTCCCCTATTATTACAGAACCTGAAAAGGCAGTAAAAATATTAAAACGAGCTGTTGAATTTATGAATTCTAGATATCAAAAACTTAAAAAAACTAAAGTAAGAAATATTGATCAATACAATCAAAAAGTACCAAAAGAAGAAAAAATGTATCGTTTAGTTATAATTATTGATGAATTAGCTGATCTTATGATGAGTAGTAATAAAAAAGATACTGAAAATTATATAGCAAGAATAGCACAAATGGCTAGAGCTGTATGAATTCATCTAATAGTTGCTACACAAAGACCATCTGTTAATGTTATTACTTGAGTTATTAAAGCTAATATTCCTACTAGAATAGCATTTGGTGTAGTTTCTGTAGTTGATAGTAGAACTATATTGGATAGTAAAGGTGCAGAAGATTTGGTATGAAAATGAGATATGTTATATATGGATACTACTACCAAATTTCCTATGAGAATTCAAGCTCCATTTGTAGATACTGATGAAACTGAAAATGTAGTTTCAAGTATTAAAGAAAAATATATGCAATGACTTAAAGAAGAAGATATATATCATCCAGAAATTATAAATATATTGGAATCTAAACCTGAATATGCTTGATGATGAAATTGATCTGATTGATGAGATGATGAATTGATCGAACAAGCTATACAAATAATTACAGAAACAAGAAAAGCAAGTGCAACTATGTTACAAAGAAAATTAGGTATATGATTTGCAAGAGCTGCTAGACTTATGGATATTTTGGAAGAAAGATGAATAGTATGACCTGTAGATTGAGCTAAACCTAGAGAAATTTATGTATAATTCAAGATTTTAAATATTTAAATATTATAAAGACTTGAAAAGAATAAAAATTAAATTTTAGATAATTAAATTATAAATTTAAAAGACACGTCAATAAAATGAGTGGGTGAAAAATATTTAAAATTGCCAACACATTATATATATTTTTGTTTGATATTAATCAAAAAATATATATAATGTAAATTAAATTATTTATTTATTTAATGAGTTTTGTTATGTCTGAAAAAAATAATGCGATACTTCGTTTTGATAATGTGTCATTTGATTACAATGATTGAGCTAATATAATTTTGAATGAAGCATCTTTTTCTGTTCGTGAAAATACGAAAATAACTATAATGTGACAAAATTGAGCTGGTAAATCTACCATATTTAAACTAATTACATGAGAACTTAAACCTAAATCATGAAAAATAAATATAGTAAATTGAAATTCTGTTGCTATTGCTAGACAAGTAATTCCAAAAGAACAGTTTTTGTATACAGTAAGAGAATTTTTTGAACAAGTATTTGATGAAAAAGATTATCAATTAGATATGAAAATAAACAATATTCTCAAAGAAGTAAATCTAAAAACAAATTTAGATAAAAAAATAAAAGATTTTTCATGATGACAACAAGCAAGATTGCTTTTGGCTCAAGCTTTAATACAAGAACCAGATATATTACTTTTGGATGAACCTACAAATAATTTAGATAAAGATTGAATATGAGATTTAATTTGATTTTTGCTTACATATTTAAAAACTGTTATAGTTATAAGTCATGATGCTGATTTTTTGAATATGTTTACAGATTGAGTTTTATATTTAAATAAAAATGATAATACTGTAGAACAATATTGGTGAGATTATTATACAGTTTTGGAAGAAATAAAAAACCAAATAGAAAAAGAAAAATCTCAAAATGCAAGAGCAGAGAAAAAAATGAAAGATGCAAAAGAAAAAATTAATTATTTTGCAAATAAATGATGAAAAATGAGAAAAATAGCTAAAAAAATGAAAGAAGAAATAGAAGAAGTTGAAGATGAAAAAGTAATAGTGAGAAAAGATGATAAAACAATTCCTAATTTTGAAATTCCTTTTGATAATTATAACGGTCCTATTGTTCAAATCAAAAATATAACTATAGTAAATAAAGAATGAGAATTACAAACTAATAAAGTGAAAATTCAGTTAAAGAAAAAAGAAAAACTTTTAATAAAATGACCAAACTGAATATGAAAATCTACTTTATTGAAAAGAATGGTAAATTGAAAAGATAATGATGCTAAAATTACAAGCGATGTAAAAATTTGATATTATAGTCAAGATTTTGATGCATTAGATATGAGTATGTCAGTTTGGGATTCTTTACATGAAATGAGTAATGAAGTTACTAATCAAGAAGTTTATGATACAGCTGGTAGATTTATGTTGGCTAAACTTATAAAGAGTAAAGTAGGAGCTTTATCAGAATGACAAAAATGACTTTTATGTTATGCAAGATTTATAATACAAAGACCAGATTTATTAATTATGGATGAACCAAGTAATCATATTAATTTCCGTCATTTACCAGTAATAGCTGATGCATTAAATAATTATAAATGAGCTATGATAATGATAAGTCATGATGAAGAATTCTTGAGTAATATAAAAGATGTAGATGAATTAGATTTATCTTCGTTTTTGTAATTATACTAAAAACATTTAATAATATTAGTATAATTATCTAATTATTTGAATTTTATTATTCAACAAACTAGATAATTTTTCCTTAAAAGTTAAATTAAATTCTCAGCAAATAGCCTTAATTATTTCTATAAAATCAAAAAAATTAGGAGTATATGTATTTTTTAATACTTTTTTTAAAAATTTCCAAACTCTTTCTATTAAATTTAAATTAGGTGAATATGGCGGTAAATAACACAGTTTTATTCACAGTTTTTCAGCTA
>NZ_JAEDAM010000036.1 GCF_018420025.1 Candidatus Vampirococcus lugosii
TTTTAAAAGAGGCTTTACTTCTCTATCAATATTTGTTTCATCTAAATGGAAACACACTTGTATATTTGTATCTGTATCAGGCAAGTAAAAATCTATCTCATTTTCATCTTCTTTATAAAATACTTTATTATATTTTGTTTTTAGATTTAGATAAATAAGATTTTCAAAGTTTTGTCAAAGATTGTCTATATATCAAAATAAAGTTCAAAATCAAAAATTATATAGATATTTATTTGAAGTTTTTTTATAAAAATTGTTTATATCTTCAACAAAAAATATGTTTTTTAGATATTCATAATAATTATAGATAGTATTTTTTCATATCTTAATTCATTGAGATTGTAGATTATTGTATATTTTAATAAGATTTAGTCTTTTGGTATTTGAAAGTATTATTCTTTTTATCAGATACCTTATAGCTTTTTCATTTTCTATACTATATCTTTCAGTTAGGTCTTTATAAAACAATATATCAAAATATATTTTTAAAAGCTCTGTTTTTACCATAGAATTTTTAGATATGACAAGCTCAGGAAAGGTTCAATATTTTAATATATCATTAAAAACTGATTTTATATATCACCTTGTAGAAGAAGAATATTTTTTTTCTTTTTTTATATCTTTAAAATGAAGTATTTCATTAAAATCAAGAGGATTTACAAAGTATTCATACACTCTTCACCTAAATTCAGTTACTAACTCACTTGATAATAATTTTGAATTTGAACCTGATATAAAGATTTGATATCATTGAGTGTATAATTGCAATACTAATTTTTGAAAATTTTCTATATCTTGAACCTCATCAAAAACAAGTAAGGGTTTTTTATTGTTTCCTAAAGAGTAGTAGCTTTTTATTATATCTTCAGGATCTACCTTATCTCATGCAAATATTGAAAAATCTATAAAAACTACTTGTTCTATTGAGTATAAATTTTTATCTATAAGTTCTTTTATAAATTGAAACATAAGATAAGTTTTTCACACCCTCCTAGGTCATATAAAAGAAACTATTTTGTTTAATTCTAAAATTTCTTCCTCAAAACTATAATTTCTTTTTTTTAGTTTAAGATTTTTTAGCTTTTCTTGATTGTCTTTTATGATTTGAGAAAACATTTTGTTATTTATAAGTAAATAATTAAATAGAGTTCTATTCTTTATCTATAGATAATATAATTATTTTTAAAATAAAATCAACTTTTTTAATATTCTTTTATATAATAACTCCATTTGCTATTTTTTATAAAATATAATTTTTAGCAAGTATACTTGTTAAAAATAAAAATATAAAGTTTTTTATCTATTAAATAAATTATAATATTTTTTTATATTTTCATTCCAATTAAATTTTGTTTCTATAATTTTTTTATTTTCTCTAGAATAGTTTTCTTTTTTATCTAAACTATTTATTCATGCTATAAGTCATTTTTTAAGCTCTTTTAAACTATCATTTTTTAATAATATACCATTTTTATTATCCTCTACCACTTCTTTAGCTCACTCGTAAGGAGTAGAAACTATAAAACATCATAAATTCATAGCTTGTAATAGAGTAGTTGCAAGTCATCAACCAGGACTTGAGGTATGAAAATGTATATCAAATTGTTTTTGTAAATTTATTGCTTCTTGAAAAGATTTTCATCAAGTAAAGTACACTCCAGGGTGCTTTCTCTTGCTTTGCAATTCACCTTGTAACTTATTTTCAGTATCTATTTTGTTTAATCTTTCAAAATCTTCTCATTCACCAACAACTACAATTTGTATTTTATCTTTAATATTTTCATCTAAATCATAATAAGCCTTTATTAAGGTGTCTATATTTTTCCACTTATAAAGTCTTCAAATAAATCAAACTATTATCTTACCAGGATAGCTTTCTTTTAGATTTTCAACTTTTTCATTACTTTTCAAATCAAACTGCATTCATCTATATATAACTTCCACTTTTTTATTTATAAACTCTTTTTGTACAAAATCTTTACAAGCATTACTAACTCAAACTAGCTTGTCTGCTTTCTTAAATATCCATTTTCAAATTATTTTATCATATATCTTAGCTATAAAACTTTTAAATTTACTATTTAACTTCACATAATCACTTCCATGCTCTATATGACACCATTTTAAATTATTTTTTCTAGCAAATAATCATCATATCAAACTTGTTAAGAAAAATCTTGTTCTTGTTATAACTATATCAGTTTTTTTTGTTTTTAAATATTGTTTGATAAGTTTATATTCCTTTGACCATATCTTATACATTGGGAAATTTGAAATTATCTCAAAACTTGGAACTATAAGATTTTCAACTCATTTTTCTATATATCATATAGATTTTCATTCAAAAGTTATTTGATTTTCTTTAGATATCTTATCTTTTTGATCAAAATCAGTGATAATATTTATAACATCTCAAAAATTATTTTCTCTATACTTTTCTCAAAACTGTTTAGCATGAGTTTCAAGTCCTCACTTATGTGGAGGAAAATAGGGTAGAAATTGGATGATATTCAATCTTTTCATATTTTATTATAATATTTTAAACACTTTTTATATATATATTTTTTCTTTAAAATCAATTTATATTTAAGAATAATCTAATTCTAAATTATATTTTTTAGCTATCTTTAAGTAAATTTAATAATTTTAATATTGTATAAATTTCTCAAAATAGATAATCAAATTCGTCAAAAGTATCTTGAAAATTATTTTTAATGAGAAGTTTCAAACTTTTCCAAAAGATTATTTATTATAGTATAAATTATTTTTTATCCGTCAAACTATTTCAACAATTTGAACAAAAAGGCATTCATTGTACAGTATATTTTTTGCAATGAGGACAAGCAATTTGTATTTCATAAGAACAAAGAGCACAATATGGTTTTTTTATATCAACATGATTTCAACAATTTGGACATTTTTTGTCTGCTACAAATCTTTTTATAATATTTTCTTTACTATAAAGTCTTTTTTGTATTTTATATACTATAAATCAAAAAATTCAAATTATAAAAACTGGCCATATAAATTGAAGTAAATAAATAATAGGTTTGAATGCAGTCAAAAAATCTACTATATATTCAAAAATTCTATGAGGAATTATATCCCATAAAAATAAAAGAATAACTTGTAATAAGATAAATCCATAAGCAAAACTTGCAACTGAAAATATTATAGAATAAGGACTATTTTCTTTTTTTAATTTTGAATATAGTTTATAAACTATCAAAAATATTATAATTGAAAATATAAAGCTCAATATAGCTATATATATTCTATATACAAGATATGCTTTATCATATTCTTTTTCTACTCTTTCTATTTTTCCTCTTAATTTACTTATTACAACACTATTTTTATCTATCAAATTTGTTATTTGATTTTCTTTATCATTAATAAGATTTTTATTTTTTTCCAAATCATGATAAAGTTCTTGCAGTTTATATTGTATACTTCATTTATCATATATTTTATTATCTTCGTTGGCTATATCTTCAGTTAAAGAAGTATCATAATTTTTATTTGTATTTGAAATATTATTTTCTATATTTTCTTTTTTTCTTTCAAGATCATTTAATTCTTGTTTCAATTCTGTTATATTTTTATAATCATTTATTAATTTATCATATTCACTTGTAAAATCATATTTAGGTTTTGAAGAAATTAATTTGTAGTTTGAACATTCCAAGTTATTAGAGTAATAATTCCAATAATTTTTGTTTTCAAATGTATTAATCATTCTTTCTATGCAAAAAGGTAGATCTTGAGGTTTATCTGGTATATCTTGTATTATATTTATAGTCCATTGTGAAGTTGATATAATAGCAAAAAACATAAGAAAAAGTAAAAAATATCATCATTTAGTAGTTTGCTTCTCAGTAAGTTCTTCTCATATATTATGTTTGATATTTGTTTTAAAAATATTCTTAATATATTTTAACATCTTCATAATATTTAATTATATAAAATATATATTTTTTATATAAAGATATTTATTTTTTTTTCAAACTAAAATTTATTATAAAAAATATTAATATAAAAATAAAAACTCATATGTTAAGTGTTATATGAGTTTTTAGATTAATATTTTATTTTAATTCGTCTGTCAATACTGATAAATGTTTAATAATTCATTCTTTTTTTGCATTTAAATCTGTATTAATATAGTCATATATTTCTTTTAATAAGTCAAGATCTGGAGATTTTGAATATTTATCAATTTTATCTTTTATTGCTTTTGCCATAGAATGAAATTCTTCATGCTCAGATAATAAATTTTGATAAGTTCAATTTTTAGACAAATTATTCATATAAGGTTCAATTTCTCAAGAATACAAAAACTTTCATAAATTACAACTCTTATGATCAGATACTTCAAAATCACTTTGTCATAGTATGAAATTATTAAATTTAATAATAAACATTAAATGTTCAAATTTAGCTATTTCAATTTGTGATATTGCTAAATCAAGTCATTCCAATTTTTCATGATAAAAATTTCTTAAGTCAGAAATTAATTGATGCAATATAGTATTCATTCATCAAATTTTTGAACTAAGATTTGTCAAAAGTTTATCTACATTAGATAATATAGTATCTAATTCATCTTGTATAGTATTATCATTAATTAAATCTCATATATTAGATTCTATCTTTTCAGCTTCTAATTTTGATTTTTCTATAGATTTATTTAAGTCTTTTATAGATCATTGAACCAAATTTCATGCAAGTTCAGAAATTTCTCTAGTTTCATTTGCTATAACAGAGAAACCTTTACCTTCATCTCATATTCTTGCAGCTTCAATAGAACCATTTATAGAAATTATTTTAATTTGTTTAGATATTTCTTGTACTTTTTCATTATTTCATACAACACTAGAAAAAAGAGCTAAATCTTCGTTTAATTTATTAAGAGAATTTTGTAATGCAGAATTTATAAAATCTTTTTGATTTATAACTCAATTTTTGGATAATTCTACCATTCAACTTGTCATTTTAAGAGATATTCATAATTCAGAATAATATTCAATTAATTCATATAAAGACATTAAAGATTCTCTAAGTTTATTAATATGATTTATTTCTTTTACTTCAGAAGTAATATCAGTAAATATTCATATATAATATTTTTTACCTCAAATTTCAATAACATTTGAACTAGATCAAACTATTCTATCTCAAGCTGGAACTGTTGCATTTCTCATACTATCTCAGGGTTTAAGATTAGATAATTTAGTTGCCGATCTTTTTGGTGTTTTATGAAAATCGTGCATTGAAGTTTTTCAATCTATAATATTTACTCAAGTAGCATCATAAATAATTTTCCTACCTATAGCATTACTTTTAACAATTATTCAAGTTTCAAGGTCTTCTACAACAAATATTCATTCACTTTTTAAAACATCAAAAATAGAATAAGCAAGATCTCTTTGTAATTTTGTCTCTTCTAATTCTTCTTTCAAATTTGAAATATTTTTAGTATTTGATAAAGTATTTAATACCATAATAAAATTTATGTTATATATATAAAATATAAAAGTAAATTCTTATAAATAATAAATTTTAAAAGTCAATATTTTTTTGACTAATCTTCTGCACCTAAATTAGAGAAAAGAGTGAATAATGAATGTCTACTAATTTCTGATAAAGAAATATCTTTTGTTTTCAAAAATCACTGTACTATTATCTTTTATTAGTTTAACTGAATCTTTTTTGTAATTATATGTAAGTTTATATAACTTATGATAATATAATAAAAATATATTTAAATTTATTAGTCAATCCAAAAGTTGTTTGAACAATAATCACATTTGATATATGATTCTTTTTTACATTTTTTTTGAATTTTTGCTCAACAATTAGGACAAATAATATTATTTAATTTAGTATTATTTTGTTTTGATGACTTGGTAAAATATTTCAATATAATATAAGGCATTCAAAAAAAAGAACTAATAACTAATCAACCCAAAACGACTTCAAATTCTGATTCTTCTCATAGAATAAAAGCTATAAAAAATAATAAAGAAATAAATAAGCAAATATAGAAAAGTATTTGTAATATAATTATTATCGTATTTTTTATTTTGATTCACATATTTAATTTTATTAATTAGAAGTATAAAAAAAATTATTATTTACTAATGAATTTATAATAAAATTTTTGAAAAATACAAGAAATAATAAAAAAACTTGCAAAATAAAAATGGCGAACTATTTGCTAGCTTATTTTTTTTAGATTAAAAGTTTGAAACTACAAGTATTGAAATTCTTTACTTTATATTTTCTATTATTTTTTCTTGAAATAAAGGAGAAGACCAAATATTATTATGTCCTTTATTTTTAATTAATATATATTTTTTATCTTTACTAGGAACTTTTTCAAATAATTTTTTAGAAAATTTGTTAGGTATTACTAAATCATTGTCTCAATGAAGAATTAATAATGAGCCTTCATAATTTTGTAGGTATTTAATGTTATCAAATTTTTCTTTCAAAAGAATATTGGCAGGATAGATAATATATTTTGATTGAACAAGATCAACTAATTTTCAAAAAGGTGTAGTTAATATTAATTTATTTACATTTCATATACTAGCATGATAGCTAGCAGGACCAGAACCAATACTCTCGCCATAAATAATTATTTTTTTGTATCATTTTTCTTCAATGTAATTTTTAATATTTATAGCATCTTTAAGAATTAAATTCTTGGATGGTCTAACTGTATCATTTGAATATCATGCATATTCAACAAAAACTAATGAGGCATTTGATTTTTCAAATATAGATTTGAAATAACTTCTATCACAAGCTGATCATGCATTTCAATGATAGTAAACAATGACTTTATCTTTATTATTATTCTTGAAATAAAATCTTGTTCCATTAAAATTTATTTTTTCATATTCATTAAATCCATCACATTTATCAAAATCTTGATTATTTGGATAATATAACATTGTTTTTTGATTAAAAAATAATAACATACCAATTATTATATAAATAATTGTAATTAAAATAAAAATAGAAACTAATATTTTTGTATACATAATAATACATTTAGTAATTTTTATAAAAAGTGTTAAAATTTATTTATATAATATATTTTTTATAAAAATTTTCAACTTAATATCTTTTCTTATTAGTAGATATTATGGTGGAAATAAAAAAGTTAAATATATTTGTGGAATTAAAGATGTTAATATAATAGAAATTTTAAAATAAAAATATTTTTAGTTTAAAATTGTTTATTACTAAGTTTCTGCATTAAAAATGCACTGAAATTAATTTTTGGTATTTTTAAATTAAAAAATATAAAAAAATATAAAAAAATATTAAATTGCAAGACTAATAAATTTCCTCTTGAAATATGATATATAAATAGATATATTATTTATTGATAATAAGAAAATTATTTTTAAACTAATTAATTTTATAAAAATGCTTAATTTAGATTGAATTAATATTTTGGATAAACATTTTAAATATTTGAAAACAAAGATAAATAAAGAAAATATTTTTATAGTTTGATGAAGTATTAGAGATATACTTTTGGATATTGAAAAAGATCCTAAAGATATAGATATTACAACGGATCAAGATCCGCAAACTATATTTTCTCAAATAAAACAAGAAGAAATTTCTATTTTTAAAACTGATAAATTTGGTACAATAACTATTGTTCCCAAATGACAAGATTCAAATATTGAAAAAGTGAAATATGAATTAACTCCATTGAGAAGTGAATGACAATATGATGATTTTCGTCATCCTTGAAAAATAAATCGAACAAATAATATAGTTTTAGATAGTAAGAGAAGAGATTTTACAATAAATTGTCTTTACTATTTTAGTATTGATTTAGATTATATAAAACCTAATTATAACAAGATAAAAGATGAATTAGATTTAATAAAAAAATTAAAAAAAAATTGAAAAGTTTTTCTTTTAGACAAAAATATTTTGATAATAAAAGATAAAGAATTGATCAATAAATTATTTCCAAATGCTAATCTTGATATAGAAATTTTGAAAGATATTATAAAAAATAATTCTTATAATATAAGTAATGATTTTGTTGATAAAAAAAATATAAGTATAATAATAGATCCTTGGTGAGGTATTGAAGATATATTAAATAAAAAAATTAAAGCTGTATGAGAAGCAGATTCTAGATTTCAAGAAGATGCTTTGAGAATTATAAGATGAGTTAGAATTCCAAATATATTAAATCAAAAAATAAAAAAAGATAAAAATAAAATAAAAGAAACTATTTTTTTTGATTATGATTGAGAAACTTGGGCTAGTATGAAAAAAAATTATTTCTTGGTACAATTTATAGCAAAAGAAAGAATTAAAGATGAAATAATGAAAGTTTTTATTGCTGATAATCCTTTTGGATTTGTTGTATTGCTTGATGAATTAAATATATTAAAATATATATTCCCATATTTGTATATGACAAAAAATAATAATCAACCTGTAAGATATCATGCATTTGATACTTATGCTCATACTATTTTGTGTTTTTATAATATACAATTTATAAATAAAGATCCTTTAGTTAGATTTGCTATGTTATATCATGATGTAGGTAAACCGGATCAATATTACTGTTCAAGTTTATTGGATAGAGAAGAAAGAAAAAAAATACATTCTATGCGAATAAACCATTCAACTTGTTGAGCAGATATGACATTACAAGATTTTAAAAAATTATGATTTTCCAAAAAAGAATGTGAAACTATTAGTTTTTATGTAAAAGAACATTTATTGGCTTGAGAAATATTGTCTTGAAAAGAAAAAAATATTATTAAAAAAATAAAAAAATTATTATCATCAATATGATACAAAAAATTACAAAATTTGATAGATATATGTATAGCAGATAGAAGATGACAATATAATCCTCTCCAGTTAGAAAATGTAGATGTATTACAAAATTTAAAAAAATTAATTGATGAAATATATGAAAAACAATGAGAATTTACACAAAAAGATTTAAAAATTGATGGTAATATCGTGATTGAAGAAATGCAAATAAATCCTTGACCTCAAGTATGAATCTTATTACAAAAAGCTTTGAATTGGGTAATACAAGATATTGATAATAGAAATAATAAAGAAATAATAATTGAATATTTAAATAAAAATATGTAATCTCGATAATGATATAATAAAAATATAAATAAATTGAGATAAATAAAAATGAGATTTTGAATAATAAGAAAAAATATTTTTTTATAAAGAATTATTTATAATATTTAATTCTTCAATTTTTTCTTTTTGATATTTTAGTTGTCTATATAAATCATCTAAATCTTGATTACAATTATATTTATTTTCTTCACACCATTGTATATCAGCTTTTAAAATATCTACCATTCTTTTGGCATCTTTTAGTTTTTGTTCATCATTACGATTATCTTTTCAAGATACAAAATCAATAATTTTTCAAACTTTTTTACCTACATCTTTTGATATTTTTTCAATTCATTTATCTATATTTAATAATTTTCAAGGTCTTAAATTTTTTAGTTTATTTCAAAATTTTTCAATTTGTAATGATAGCTTGGGAGATATTTTGTATACCATATTACTAACATTTGACACCATAGTTCAAACAGTATCAATAGTTTTATCTACTGGATTATTTTTTAAAAGTTCATTTGCAATTCCATTTAGATATCAAGTAACTTTTGCTTGTACTTGTGACATACCTTTATTTTCATAATTTTTTATTTTATCTTTTATAGTTTGAATTTTTTGATAAGTGTTAAAAACTTTCAATAATTTTGATCAATTTTTTGTTTTTTTGAGATGATTTTTTATACTTTCTTCATTAAGATATTTATTTTTTATAAATTGTTCAGGTTTATCTATAATATTTTTTATTTTTATAATTTTTTCAATTTCATCTTTATTTTTTGATTTTAAATTTTTAATAAATTCTTGTTGTTTTTTATTTTTGTATTCATCAGCTTTTTTTCTTACAAATTCTTCTGGATCATCTTGAAATTTTTTATAATCATCATATATTAATGACCAGTATTTTTCCTTTCTTTTTAAATCATTATTTTTTGATTTTAAATTTTTAATAAATTCTTGTTGTTTTTTATTTTTGTATTCATCAGCTTTTTTTCTTACAAATCCTTCTGGATCATCTTGAAATTTTTTATAATCATCATATATTAATGACCAGTATTTTTTCTTTCTTTTTAAATCATTATTTATTTCTTTTAATTCATTTGAATATTTTCTCAAATCATTTTTAATTTCATTTATATTGTTCTTTCAACTTTTAATAATTTTAAAAAGTCAATTAGAATTTTGAAAAACATTTTTAATTTTTTCTTCATTATCCAATATTTCTTCTATTTTTAAAGTTCAAGTATTTATTTTTTTTATAATTGAATCTATATCTTTGATACCATCATCAACTTTATTAAAAATATTGTCCAATTCATTATTTGCATTATTTTCATTATTTTCATTATTTTCATTATTTTCATTATTTTCATTATTTTCATTATTTTCATTATTTTCATTATTTTCATTATTTTCATTATTTTCATTATTTTCATTATTTTCATTA
>NZ_JAEDAM010000006.1 GCF_018420025.1 Candidatus Vampirococcus lugosii
CTGGTTAGAAGTAGTTGAATATATATTACATAATTGAAAATTTTTCCGAAATAGAAATCAAAGAAATTACCTACAGAATCAACAAAATTCACTTTTTTCTTTAATTTAGGTGCAGAAGATTAATGAAATATATATTGAATTTAATTTTTAAATCAATATAAGTTTTAAATTGATAATTTTTTTAGTTAATTAATCATATTTATGTTAGCTTTAGAATTAAAGATTTGGTTGATTTTAACTACAATCGTAGTTGTAGTTCCTCTAATTTTTTTGTTGAAAAAATACCTTTTTGTTAGTTTTTGGATAATAAAAAATTTTTATCAAAAAATAGAACATAAAAAGAATTTACAAAAAATAACAAAAGAAATAATATATAAAGAAAAATATATTGATAATGAAAAACAGAAATATGAAGAAATTGAACAAAAAAATTATCAAGAAAAAGATGACATAAAAATATCAAACAAAATAGAAGAAAAAGAAAAAGATAGAAAACAAGAATTACATGAAATAACACAGAAAAAAATAGAAAAATTAAGATATCAAGCAATGTCATTGAAAGAAAAATGAGAATTGAATAAATATGAACAAAAGTTAATAGAATGATTATCTTATGACAAAGATAATCAAGATATAATATGACTTTTGGCAGACTATTATTTTTCTATATGAAAACATAAAAAAGCTCTTCCTTTATTAAAAAAAATACTTGAAAAAAATAGTCAAGATCATAAAAGTATTTGGCAAGTTTGACAAATATATCTTGAAAGAGAGGATTTTGAAACTGCTAAACTACTGATAAGTAAAGCAATTTTTCTCAAAAATGATAATCCTAGATATTATGTAAGTATGGCAGAGATAATGTATAACTTGGAAAAAATTAATGAAGCTATAGAATATATGGAAAATGCTGTGAAATTAAGACCACAAAATATAAATTATTTATTGGCAACTGCAAGTTTATTTGAAGATATAGGAAGCACAGAAAATGCCAAAAAGTTTTATTTTAAAGTATTGGAAATAGAACAAACAAATGAAATTGCTAAAGAAAAAATAAATAATATTTAACTAAATAAACTAATAATATAATGACTGTTAAGAGAAGTAAAATACAAAAAATATGAGTAATAATAATAATATCAATATTTTTGATATCCTTTTTTTGAATGTGATTTATTTATTTACTTGCTACTCCATCTCAAAATAGACAAGAAATAGAATATGACCCTAGTATGTTTGAAGATAATACAAATTCAAATCTATGAGAAAATGAAGAAAACAATAAAAGTGAAAATGAAGAAAATAATAAAAGTGAAATTAATGATATAAATATTGAAAATAGTGATTTGACAGAAGAAGAATTGGAAGAATTGGAAGGAATAATTGATTGATTATTTGATGATGAAACTGATGAAAATGAAATAAATAATGAAACTGATGATACTGAAATTAATGAAGAAACTGGTGAAAATGAAATAAATAATGAAACTGATGAAAATGAAATAAATAATGAAACTGATGATACTGAAATTAATGAAGAAACTGATGAAAATGAAATAATTGAAGAAACTGATGAAAATGAAATAATTGAAGAAACTGGTGAAAATGAAATTAATGATGAAACTGATGAAAATGAAATTAATGATGAAACTGATGAAAATGAAATTAATGATGAAACTGGTGATGCTGAAATTAATGATGAAACTGGTGAAAATGAAATTAATGATGAAACTGGTGAAAATGAAATAAATAATGAAACTGATGAAAATGATGAAGAAGATATTAGTGAAATATTAAATAATTTATTGGAATAAATATTAATTTTGATAATAATTAAAGTATGTATTAAAACAAAAAACTATAAAAAAGTCTTGCAAAATAAAAAAAATATATTATAATGTAATTATGTCTATTATATAATAATATATAAAGACATTATGTTTTATTTTTTATTCTAATAAACAAAGAAAATTATGTCTAACAATAAATGATTTACATTGGTAGAAATGTTGATTGTAGTAGTAATTATTGGTATTTTATCAGCTGCTTTAATTCCTAGACTTACAGGTGCTCAAGGTCAAGCTAGAGATGCAGCTAGGACTTCTAATCTGTGACAAATTGGTACTGCATTATCAATTTATCATTCTGATAGGTCAATATATCCTATTGCTTCATGATCAACAGATGAAATAATAGGTGATATTGTTCCTAAATATATGGATAGTATACCTGGTGATCCACAATCAGAAAGAAATAGTGATGCATTTTTGAATGGTATTTCATGAACTTGATGATTATATACTTATACATCTATGAAGAATAAAGGTGTTTCAAATGCTTGATATGTTCTTTGAGCAAATATGGAAACTGATTGAACTGGTCCTAATTGGCATATTACTGATACTTATGATAATTCTAATTTGAATGCAGAGGCTACTGCTAGTGGTATAAATGCTAGTGCTTCTGAGTCACAGCGAATTATGGACTCTCTTTGTGACGAAGTTCTTTTTGAAGAAGGTGGAACAGATGCTCATGTATCAAAATGAAAATGCATAGAGGATAATCAAAATGATATATATTATCTTATGGTTAAATAATATTACAAGTCAAATATAAAAAAAACAGAAACTTAAAGTTTCTGTTTTTTTATTTTAAAATGAGATAGATAAACAAAATCTGTTATTTATAGAATTTAATATTTTGTATATTTTGTTATTAAATTCTAATTTAATTAAGTAATTGAAATTTATATTAGATATAGATTTTTTTTCTTTATAAATGTTTACTAATTTAATTTTTTGCATATCATCTAATATTAAAGATAATAATTTTATTAAAGACTCTTTAGCTGTCCAAATTCTATAAAAATTATAAATATTTATTTCTCATATTAAATCCCATTCTTTTTTATCAAAAATTGTAAATATACTTTCATCTCTATTTTTGATTATTTCCAAATCTAATCATAATGTAAATTTATTAACTCAAATAAATACATATTTTTCTTTATGTGATATACATCGATATATTGATTTGTTATATATAGCTTTTCAATTAGTATCTGTAAGTGGTAAATATTTTTTAATTCAATATTTATCTTGTATTATTTTTGATATAAAGTATCTTGCTACTATACTTTGTTCAAAAGTATTTTTATTTTTTAAATTATTTATATAAAATGATGGAAAATAATTTAAAGCTTTGTTTATATATTTTTCAGAATTACTTAAAATTAAATACATTTATTAATAATCATTAGCTTTCATATAAATTTCTTTAGCTTTTTTTGAATTTACAAAATGGTCAACAATAGGTTTTGCATATCATAAATTATATTTTAAAGGATTATGAATTTGCTCAGCTTTATATTCTCTCAATTCTGGAATATATTTTTTTATATATTCACAATTAGGATCAAATCTTTGAGATTGCAACATAGGATTAAAAATTCTTAAAGGTTTAGGGTCAGCTCCTACAGAACTTGCCCATTGCCAATTTCATATATTTACATTTCTATCATAATCTATCAAATATTTTTCAAAATATTTTTCTCAATATCTTCGGTCTATCAATAAATCTTTGCTAAGAAAACTTGCCACTACCATTCTTACTCTATTATGTATCCAATTTTCTTCTTTTAATTGTCTCATTCATGCATCTACCATAGGATAACCAGTTTTTCATTCTTGCCAAGCATCAAATAAAGTTTGATCATTTTCCCAAGATATTCATCTTCTTTTTTCCAAAAATTCCAAATCTAATGTCCAAGGAAAATTAATTGCAATATGATTCCAAAATTCTCTCCAAGCTATTTCTGATAAATATACATCATTTTCATAATTAGATTTTATAATTTTATTATAAATTTGTCTTACAGAAATTAATCAAAATCTTGTATAAGGCGAAAGTTTAGAAGTTCAATTTATATAAGGTAAATTCCTAGTATTTTCATAATTTCAAAAATCAAAATTATTTAATATATCTTCATATCAATTTATATTCCAATATTTATTTTCTCAAGAATTTATTTTTTTAAATTGCTTTTGTATATTTTCAAAATATAAATTAGGAGAATCAATTTTATTTATTTCCAAAAATCAATCAAAATTTATAAATTGTTTCCATTGTTTATAAAAAGGAGTAAAAACTTTTCTTATAGGCACATCTTCAGGATTAACTAATAAAAAATCATTAAATGAATTAAAATCAATATTAATATTATTTTCAATAAATTTATCTCTTTGTTTTCAATAACTTCAATAAGATTTATTTGTAAATATAGCTTGTACTTGATATTCTTTGACAAGCTGAGTCAAAATTTGTTTAGGATCGCCAATTTTAATTATTAAATAAGATCAAATATTTTCCAAATCTTTTGATAATTTATTTAATGCATCTTTCAAAAATCATAATCTTTTATCATTAGATAGAAATCTAGATAAAATATTAGTATCAAAAATAAATATAGGTATTATTTGTTTAGAATTTTTTATTGCATTAAAAAGTCAAGTATTATCAAATATTCTCAAATCTTGTCTAAATCGAAATATTGATTTTTTGTACATTAAATTTTATTTATATAATTTATTTAAATAGTATATTTTAATTGGCTCTCTTGGCTCTAACTAAACTAACAGTTAATTTTTCATCATATTTTTTTGAATTTTTTGCTTTGTGTATTATGTCTTCAAGATTTACTTTAGTTATTTTTTTTGTATTAAGTGATTTTCATTTATATCATTCATAAGCTATAATATCATATTTTTTTAAATCTAAACTATCTTTAAGATAAATATCAATCTGACCTGTAATATCTTGTATTGTTACAAATGTTCATTTTTTTCTTATTTTTCTCAATTCTTTTATAAATCAAAACATTTTTACTTGTCCAAAATCTTCTACATCTTTAAACATAGAGATAAAACTAAAATTACTTTTTATATATTGATAAAGTCAATCCAATAAATTTCAAGATACAAAAGTTTTGAAAGATTCTTCTTCATAATTTAATTTATCAAATTTGGTATCAGTTTCTTTTTCTTTTTTTAATTTTAATTCACTAACTAAATCTTGAAAATCAAATAAACCTCAAGAATTATTTGATTCGGCAGAATTTTTACTCCATTCAATCATATTTTCAATATTTGCCAAAAGTGTATTACGACTAGCAAAATCATCCAAAGCTCAAGATTTACTCAATGATTCCAATGATTTTTTATTTATTATAGATCTACATCTTTTGAGAAAATCTTCCAAATTTTTATATTTTCATCATTTTTCTCTTTCATCTACAATAATTCTTGCCACTTCACTACCAACTCATCTTATAGATAAAAATCAAAGATTTACAGTTCAATCTATAGCTCATATATGTACAAAACTTTCATTGATATTTGGAACACTTACTACAATTCATTTTAAACTTATTTCATCTATAAATTTTGCTAATTTCTCTGTATCTTCTTCTACGGATCTAAGTAAAGCAGCATGAAATTCTACATTATAATAAGTTTTTAAATAAGCAGTTTGATAAGCAATAATTGCATAACATGCAGCATGAGATTTATTAAAAGAATAATTTGCAGCTGGTTCAATCATTTTTTCATAAACATATATACAAGTTTCAGGTTTGTATCACAAATCTCATCATTTTTCAATAAATTTTTTCTTTAATTCTTCTATTACTTCTTTTATTTTTTTACCAACTCATCTACGGAGCATATCAGCTTCAGCTAATGAAAATCAAGCTACTGCTTGTACTATTCTCATCAATTGTTCTTGATATACTGGTATTCAATATGTAATTTCCATAAATCATTTTAGATCTTTTGTTAATTTTTCAGCTTGATTTTTTGCTTCTTCTTCTCAATAATTTTGTTTAATTTCATCATAAATTTCATTTGGCAAATATTGAATCAATTCATCTCATTGTTTCCTTGCTATATATGAAGGTATGAACTCCATAGGTCATGGACGATATAAACTTACCATAGCTATTATATCATTTATATCTGTTGGTTTAAGTTTTTTTAACCAGGCTCTCATTCAATCAGATTCAAATTGAAAAACTCAAGATGTATTTCATTCTTGAAATGTTTTTTTGAAAGTATATTCATCATTTATTGGTGGATAAAATTCCATTGTTTCAAAATATCTTTGAAAAATATCATCTAATTTTTTTCAATCTTTTTCTTTTTTTGCTTTAATAATTTTGATAGTATTTTTAATAATTGATAAATTTCTTAATCATAAAAAATCCATTTTCAAAAGTCAAATATCTTCCAAAAAATGTCAATCATATTGTGTAATTATTCTACTTTTATCTCTTTGATTTTTGGAACCTGCTAGAGGAGGATATTGAATAGGAGTATATGTACTTACTTTTTGGGGAGAGATTATTACACCACATGCATGTACTCAAATTTGTCTAGTAGTTCATTCAAGTTTAATAGCTAATTCAGTAATTTTTTTAATTTGATTATCTGTTTCTACAAGATTTTTAAATTCTTCATTTTCATCTATAGATTTTTGAATAGTTTTTTCTGTAATTAAATTTGATATTTTATTTGCTTGTACAAAAGATATTCAAAAAGATCTTGCTACATCTTTGAATGCCGCTTTTGCTGCCATTGTCATATATGTTCAAATAATAGCTACATTTTCATTTCAATATTTTTGTTTTACATATTCTACAACTTTTTCTCTTTTTATATCTTCAAAATCTGTATCTATATCTGGCATAGAAATTCTTGCTGGATTAAGAAATCTTTCAAAAATTAAGTCATATTCTAATGGATCTATATCTGTAATTCATACCAAAAATGCAAGTAAAGAACCTGCTGCACTTCATCTACCTGGTCATACAGAAATACTATTTCTTCTTGCTCGATTTATATATTCTCATACTATCAAAAAATATGTATTATATCACATTTCTTTGATAACTTTAAATTCATATTCCAAACGATTTATATAATCTTTAATATTTGAAACTCAAATTTTTTTATCTCAATTTTCTTCCAAAAATTTTTTTTTGAAATTTGTATATGTTTGTATAGTACTTTCTTTCAGTTCTTCAGGTGTAATTTTGGTAAGTTCTTTATTTATTTCTCATTTATCAGTAATTTTTACTAGATTAATTATAGTATTTTGATCTAAATTAAGTTCATATTTTCTATTTAATCATTTATATGAAATATATCTAAGCTCAAATTCAAAAATGTCCATTTATTAAAAAATAATATATTAAAATATAATATATTACTTTTAATTAAACTAATAAAAAAATCAAGTTTATAAACATTTTTTTATAATTTATAATAAAATTAGAATTATATAATTTTTTGAATATATTCTATTTTTTGAAAAAATTTAAAAAAAATATATAGTCCCAGTCAAATAAATATAAAATTACAATTAAGTCTAAAATATTAAAAATTATAAAATTAATAGAAAGCAAAAATACTAAATAAAAAAAGTTAAAAAAAAATTGTAAAATATACTATATATTATTAATATAATAAATACTTTTACAAATTTCAGATTATTATTTAACTATAATATCTTTTATATAATTATTTATTCAATATTTAATAAAATTATCATTAATATTTTTGATTATCTTATTTTTATTCAAAAAAACTTCAAAAGATAAATTTTTTGGATATAGACTTATAAATAATATATTATTTTTTATTTTTCAATTTATTTTTATATTTGTACACTGCAATTTATTTTGCAAAAAACTTTTAATACTACTATTACACAAATATCACTCGGTTAAATTTGATATTTTTTTTTGGACTAGTCTGCTTTGTATTTTTTTCTGTATATCAATCATATAATTAAATTTATTTATCAAATAATGATTTTATTTTTTCTTGATCATCATCTTTATTATTAGATAAATTTGATTTTATATTTATCATTCTATTTTTTTTCTTATTTGTAGAAAGATCTATTGCTAACACTATATTTCGTATCAATCAAAATATTAATAACAATCACGATATATAATATCAACTAGAAAAACCAACATAAGCATCATATAAGCCAATCATAAGTACTGCATCAGCTATACTAATATAAGAAACAATCAAAATTAATAATATTCAAAAATTAACTAATGCATCATTTTCTTTAAATCACAGAAGAATATATATAATTTTTTTAAATCTAAAACTAATATTCCAAAATATTAAAAATACAACACAAAAAATTATAAATATACTAGTACTTATAGAATATATATCAAATAATCTAAAAACTTCTTTATCCACTCATCACCAATTTATATGATAAACAGGAAATATTAATATACTTAATATCAACAAAACAATATATATCATAAATCACCTTTCTATATTAGTATACCTTTGCCATTTGGATGCTGCAGTTTTAGGGAACTTGTTAATCATATTTTACATATTTTTAATAAAGTCTAATACTTTTTTTCCAGAACCAGTAGCTTTAATATTTATATAACTTTTAATTATATCTCATTTTGAATTTACAAGAAAAACTGATCTCATAGTTCACATATATTTTTTTCAAAAAATACTTTTTTCTCAATAAGCTCAATACTTTTTATGAAGTTCAAAATCTTTATCTGACAACAATGGAAAATTTATTCATTTATTTTTAATAAATTTTTTATGTGATTGTTCATCATCTTTACTAACTCATATTACTCACACATTTAATTCTTCAAAATCATTTATCAATTCAGTAAATTCTTTTGCTTGTATAGAACATCAAGGTGTATTATCTTTTGGATAAAAATATATCACATTAAAATTTTTTGAAGATAAAACATTCTCCAAAGTATCATTTTTAACTTCTAAATCAGGAAAAACTATATTATACATTTAAATTTCAATTTAACTTATTTAAAGTCTAGTATTACTTCTAGTATCATAATCAAAATTATCAGACTCATCTTTTCACATTATATTTCTAATCAACTCTCATGATTTATTAAATATATTTTGTGCTGTATAAACTTCATATCATGGAATTTTAAGTCTTTCAAATACAATTGGAAACACAAACAACAACAAAAAAGACAAAATAATTCAAAGTATCATATACCTTATATTATTCCATGCCTTTTTAATTTTTTCTGCATCTCATTTTGAAAATATAAATTGAAAAATTGAAACTAAAAATGCATAAACTGCTCAAGCAAACAGAATAATTACAACTATTGCCATTATTACAAGTATAAAGTTTTCAATTGTTCAAGATGCATTATACATCTCAGATTATATTACCTTATAAAAAACTATTTATCTTTATTTTTTACACTTCTATTTTTTTCAGTCTCATTATAAAATCACTTAAAAAAATCATCTCAAGTATTTTTAAATAATATTTTAGCTACTCTCTCTGACGGTTTAGCTCATTTTTCTATATATTTTCTAACTTCTTCAGAATTTATATCTGAAGTATGATTCAAAGGATCATACCAACCAAAAACAGATTTAAAACCTGTTTGTGCAGGTCTAGAATGCTCAGTAAGAACTACTTTAAAAAATGGATTCTTTTTTCTTCAAGCTCTAGCTAATCTTATCTTTAACATAATTTATTTTATATATTTTATATTATTAAAAAATTAATATCAAAAAACTTATTTAAGTTTTTCTCTACTTTTATGAATTGTATGTTTTCTCAAAGATGGACAATATTTTTTTAATTCAATTTTCTTACCAGTATTTATTTTATTTATTTGAGTAACATAATTTTGTGCACCTGTTTCTGTACAAATCAAACCAACTAATATTCTAGATCATTTTTTTGCCATTCAATTAAAATAATTTATCATATAAAACAATTTAAACTAAAGATAATAAAACAAGCATATATTTCCTTAACTTATTATCTTTAGTTTAAATCTTAAAAAATCTAAATGACACTAGGTGGACTTGAACCACCGACCTGTACCTTATGAGAGTACCGCTCTAACCAACTGAGCTATAGTGCCACTTAATATAATACGGTGAGGGAGGGATTCGAACCCTCGGTTCAGTTTCCCGAACAACTCCTTAGCAGGGAGCCCCATTCGACCGCTCTGGCACCTCACCTTCAAATCAACATACAACCTTTATTAATAAAATACTAATACAAATTATTGTATGGTAATACTTTATAAATATTTTATTAAAAATTTCAATAGCAATTTTTATTTTTTTGTGTAATTATATACAAATATATCTCATTTTTGTAAAATATAAATTTACAAATCTTTGATTTAATTTAAAATTTATGAAATAATAAAAATATTTTATATACCACACAAATCTTATTTTTAAAACAATTTATTGTTTATTTAATAACAAAATATAATTTCAAAAATAAACATAAAATACTCGCCACTATAAAATAAATTATTTTTTACTCTACAAAGATGAGATTAATGTATAAAATATATTTTATGGTTCAAATGTTTCTGGATTTTCTCATTCCAATATTTTTCAATATTTATAAACATTATTTTTGTCTTTTGCATAACTAGTATCTTCTTCAAATACTTCAAATGTTTCTGGATCTGATCAAATTATTTTTTCTCATCTATAATAAACATTATTTTTATCTTTAAACATACAATCACTATTTCAAAATTGAGTCTCAAAACATCATATAATTTCAAAGCTTTCTAAATCAATTTGTTCTTTTTTTTCTCAATAATAATAAATATTATTTTTATCTTTTGTGTATGTATCATTATAAAATCATATTAATCACATAACAAAAAATGTTTCTGGATCTGCTCATTCTATTTTTTCTCAATATCTATAAATATTATTTTTATCTTTTGTATATATATAATATTTTATCTCATAATCTTTTACATTTTCAATATATTTTATTAATTCAAAAGTATTTGGATCTGCTCATCTTATTTTTTCTGCATTAAAATAAACATTATTTTTATCTTTTGCATAACAATCAAAACCTTTTGAAAAAAAACATTTCACTATAACAAAGCTTTCAATATCTACTCAATCCATTTTATATATTGATCTATGATTTCAAAAATAAACATTACTATTATCTTTTGCATATAATCAATCTAAAACCTCAAAAGTATTTGGATCTACTCATTCTAGCTTTTTACTATAATGAAAAATATTATTTTTATCTTTTACATATCAAGTTTCCAAAATTTCAAAGCTTTCAATATCTACTCATTCTAGTTTATTTCTTCAATAATAAATATTACCATCTTCTATATGATAACTACTTGCTAAATCTTTATACAATATAGAAATTTTTTCTGAACTTATATTTTCTATCTTATCTCATTTTACTTTTGAAACTACTTCATATTTTTCTTTTGTCTTATCTTTAAATTCTAGTATTACATTGAAATTATATTTTTCATCATCTTGCTTTATATTTTTCACTTCTGTTGATTCTAATTCTTTATACCAAGATTTAAAAGTTTCCAAATCAATATTTGAATTTAATCTCATTTCAAATGCTTTTTCTAATTTTCATTTTTCTATTAAATTATAATATTCTTTTATCACTTCTTCTTCTAAATTATCATCAGATTTTTGAATTTTCTTCTCTTGAATCTTTAAACTTTCTTCTTCTTTTTTTTTAATTTCTTTTTCCTCTTGATTTTCTTTTTCACTGTTTTCTATTTTTTCAGTATATTGACTAATTTTTTCTTCTGGTTTTTCAGTTTTAGTTTCAATTTCTTTTTCAATACTTTCTATTTTTTCATTATCTTTAATACTTTTTTCATATTCTTCATTTTCATTCATTTCTTTCAAATTTTCATTTTTTTTCTCTTCCTCAAATTTTCATTCTTCCTTATTTTTTTCTTCTTTATCATTATTTTCTTGTATACATCAATTTAAGTTCAAACTTATTAATCATATAATTATTAATATTATTATTTTTTTCATCGTTAATTTAATTTAATTTAGTTTATAAAATAATTTTATGGTTCAAATGTTTTAAAATCTTGTATTCATATCGCTATTTTTTTCATCTCTTTTATTTTTTAATTTTAAAAAATTTCTTTCATTATATTTTTTTCTTTCACAAAATCAACATTTTTTCCTCGCCCGGGCGGAAATTATACTTGATTTTTTTTAAAAAAAAGTTATACTTTCAAAACTTTTCATACTTTTCATACTTTTTAAATTAATAAAATATATAGTGATGGAAAATTATATTTGAAATGAAAATTATTGAGTTGAAATATTAAGTTCTGTAAAAATTTGATCTAAATGACAAATTGTTATACCAAGTAATATTAGGAAATCTATTTGATTAAAACCTTGAGATAATTTAATTATTTGAACCAAATATGATAAACTTGTATGGATAATTAAACCTAGTGATATGCAAGAATTTACAAGTAAAATGGATGAAGAAATTAATAGTAATGATTTAAATGATTTTGCTCAAAAAGCTTCAAAAGACTTCAAAGATCGTACAAAGAAATTCATTTCTTAAAAAATTTTAATATTAAATTAAACTTACAATTATGAAAAAAATACTTTTTATTTTAATTTTTTTATTGTATTTATCTTTATCTTGATGTGTTTCTTTTCTTGATTGAGATGAAGAAGAAGTTGTAAAAGAAGATAAACCAAAAGCTTTCAAAATTGAAACTATTAGTTTAGATGATTTAAGTTCTATGAATGTTTTCAAAAAAAATTGAAGAGTAGTTTCTACTAACCAAATAAATATTAATGCACAAGCAAATGGTAGGATTTCAAATATTTTAGTAAAAGAATGAGATTCTGTTGTCAAAGACCAAAAATTATTAGATATACAAGATGAAGTTTCAAATTATTGACTTAAACTTCAAAATTCTCAAATTAGTTTACAACAATCTCAATTGGATTATGAACAAACTAAAATTGATTTGGAAAAAAATATAAGGGATCTTGAAAGAGTTGTACAACAAAAAGAATTAGATTACGAATCTAAAAAACAAGATCTTGAAAAACAACTTACTCAACAAAAATATGACTTATCTTTAGGTGATTTGGAAAATGAAAATTCAGTTTCAAGTAAAGAATTAAAAAATCTTGAAAATCAATTGGAAAAATTAAATTTGGAAATATCTAATTTGAAAGAAAAAAATCAACATGATAATTCAATTTGAAAAAAAGAATTAGAAAATCTAGATAATAGATTAGAAAAATTAAATTTGGAAATATCTAATTTACAAAAATGAAATCAACAAAGTATAAATAATTTAAAAACAAATTTACAAAATAATTATCAAGATTATATTAATCTACTATCTGATATTAATTATGAAGCTGATATGTTATTATGAGTTTCAAATGAAAATAAAAATGCAAATAATTCATTTGAAATTTATTTATGAGCTAGGAATTCAAGTCAAAAAAATAATAGCAAAAATTTACTTAAAAATAGTATTCAAATTTATAATAAAATAGACAAAAATAATTATCAAAATATAAGTAATGATGAAGTTATAAATAAAGTTAATTATCTTTTGGAACTTATTGATTGAAGTATTAATTTAATTAATTCTATTGATACTACTCTAAAAAATTCTACAACTTCTACAACTTTATCTCAAAATAAAATTGATTGATTTATAAATAAATTTATATGATTAAGATGAAATGTTCAATCTTTAAAATCCAAAATATCTAATTTTGAAAATGAAGTTGAATCTTTTTTTGAAAATTATCTAAATCAAGAAGAACTTTTACAAAAAGAAATTGAAAATTTGAATTTACAAAAAAATATTTTGAAAGAGAATTTGAAGCAATCTAACGAAAATTATTTGAATCAAAAAGAACTTTTACAAAAAGAAATTGAAAGTTTAAATTTACAAAAAAGTATTTTGGAAAAGAATTTACAAAAATCTTCTTTTTCACAAAAAATTAATATAGATAGAACTATTATTAATAAAAAAGAAATAATGGATAATGCCAAAATATCTTTGGATAAAGCAAAAGATGATTTACAAAAAGCAAAACAAGATAAAGAAATTACTTTACAATCTTTGCAAAATAATATTAAAAATACACAAACACAATTACAAGAAGTTTCTAATCAATTTTCAAAATTGAATGTTAAATCTCCTATTTCATGAAAAATTTCTTCTGTTCTTGTTGATAATTGACAACAAGTAAATCAAGGTGAAGCTTTATTTGAAATATCGGGGTCTTGATGAAAAGAAATAAGATTATCTTTTAGAGATTCTGAATTAGACAATATTTATGTTTGAATGAATGTTGAAATTGTTCATAATTGAGAATCTTATATATGAAATATTTATTCTATATCTGATTTAGCTGATGATAATCTAAATTATACTGCTAGAGTTAGACTTGATAAACAAATAGCTCGTTTATGAAATTTTGTAACTGTGGTAGTTTTTGTAGATGTTTGAAAACCTATAATACCAGTTAATGTATTGAATAATATAAAAAATAATCAAGCAAATATTAATTTATATTATGATTGAGATATAAAAACTAAAACTGTTTCCATCCAAGAAATAATAGGAAATTGAGTAATTATTGAAGATGAAATTGATCCTAAATATTTAATTATAAGTTCTGATATTAGAACATTTAATAAAGATGATCATTATATTGTTAATATAAATTAATATAAAACTCTTTATCAAAAAATAATTAAGTTTATTTTTAATAAAAACATAAAAAAAGATAATTAAAATTTAATTTAGTATAATATATTTATAATTTAATATTTTTTTATGAAAGATTTTGTAAAAAATTTGGAATCAGGCTTTTTTGCTTTTTGGGTAAATAAATATAAAGTTTCTTTTATTCTTATATTAGCAGTTTTAATATTGTGAATATGAGCAATTATTCAAATACCAAAAGAAAGTTCTCCAAATATAGAAATACCTATATTACAAATTACTACTACTTATCAATGAGTAAATGCTGATGATATAGACTCATTAATAACCGATAAAATAGTAAGATGACTTAATAGTATAAATTGAATTAAACAAATTGATGCTACAAGTTCTTTATGATTGTCAGTTATTTCTTTGGAACTTAATGATAATATAAATCCTAAAGAAAAATTAATTGATGTACAAGATGAAATAGATAAAATTTCTTTTCCATCCGATGCTGATGAACCTACTGTAAGCAACATAACAACAGAAAATCAATTAATTTTCAATCTAGTTATTTATTCTCAAATATATTCTCAAGATGAATTAAAAGAAAAAGCAAGACAAATTAGAGATAATTTGGAGTGAAAAAATTGATTATCAAAAATTGAAATATTATGAAGTGCAGATTATGAATATAAAATTAATGTAAAACAATGAATTTTGGATCAAATTTGATTATCAGTTTCAGATATTTGACAAACTATAAGATCTTATGATTCAAATTTTCCATTATGAAATTATACTGTTTGAAATTCAGATTATGATTTCAGAATAGATTGAGAATTTGAAGAAATAGATGAAATTATGAATTTAATAGTACATTGACAAGATTCTTCTTATGTTAAATTATCAGATATTGCAGATTATCATATAGAATATGAAGACGATAATAAAAGATTTGTTGGTTTACCAGAAAATAATAATATCTACAATTCAGTAGTTTTATCTTTTGAAAAAAATCAACAAACGGATATATTTAATGCATCTAGTTTTGCTAAATCAGAAATTGAATCTCTTTTTGAAACAAATGATTTTAATTGAATAGAATATTTGTATACTTCAGATTTGGCAAGTACAATTATTAAAGATTATAAATCATTAGCAAAAAATTGATGAACAACAGTTTTTTTAGTTTTTATTTTATTGTTAATATTTGTTTGATTTAAACAATCACTATTGGCTACTTTAATTTTACCTTTATCTTTTTTTGATTACATTTTTTGTATTAGATGCCTTATGATTGACAATGAATTTTTTGACGAACTTTTCTTTAGTTTTGAGTTTTTGAATAGCTATAGATGTTATTATTGTTATCATAGAATGAGCAAGTGAAAAGTTAAAATTATGATATTCAAATAAAAATGCAATTTTACTTGCTATTAAAGATTTGAATAAACCTATGATTTCATGAGCAGCAACAACATTATGAGCTTTTCTTCCTCTTATGTTTTTGCCATGAATGTTATGAACATTTTTGGCATACATACCAATTACAGTTTTTTGTATTGTTATTTCAGCTCTTGTTTTATCTCTTACTCTAAATTCAGCAGTTTTTTATAAATTAAACGGAAATAGTAAATATTATACTCCAAACGAGTTTTCTGAAGATTTACTTAGTGATAATGAAAAAAAAATATTAGAAAATGATAGAGAATCAAAACAAGTTAAAATATGATTTAAATGATTAAATACAATTGTTTTTGATTGATTAAAAAATTTTTATATTTTATTATTAAATTTTATATTAAAATATAGATTCAATAGAATATTAGTTATAATAATTCCATTTTTATTATTAATAATAACCTTTTTCACTATTTCGTCAAAGATATGATTTACTATTTTTCCAAATTCTGATACCGATTCTATGCAAATTAATATTGAATGAAAAAAATGACTTACTAGTGATTATATGTTGAAATATACAGAAAATTTTGATCAAGTATTTAATAATATTCTTGAAATAAAAGATTATTCATACAATATAAATTGAAATAAAATAAGTATAGATATAAATTTATTATCAGTAGAAAAAAGAAGAGATTTATGAATGAATAGTGTGTTTGAAGTAGAAAGTAAAATTATAGATAAATTTTCTTATTTAACATTACAATGATTGGAAGTAAAAACTAGTATTCAATCATGATGACCTCCTAGTGGAAGTCCAGTTTGAGTAAGAATTGTTACGGATGATATAAAATATTTTGATGATTTATTGACAATATCTAAAAAATTTGAAGATTGGCTTGCTTGACAAGATTCAATATTATCAACAAGTATATCTTCTGATGAACTTCCTTGACAATATGTATTGAAATATAAAGATTTTGCACTTAATGAATTTTGATTAAGTCCAGATAGAGTTAGTAATGAAATATTTACTTATCTAAATGGTCAAAATGTTTCTAGTATTAGAAAATGAAAAGATAGTTTTGATGTAATTATCAAATCAAATAAATTTGGTGATGAAATAAATCCATCAAATATTATGAATATTAATGTATGAAAAGTAAATGTATGAGAAATTGCAGATGTTAGTTTATGAAGAGCTGTAGATAGTATACAAAGAAGAGATAATGATATAATAGTTAATGTAGATTGAGAATTGAAGAGATGAGAAGAATCAAGAACACAAGAAATTCAGTCAAAATTTGTTGAATTTGCAAAAAATTATAATTATCCTGATTGAATATATTTTCAAGAAGCTTGAGAATGACAAGAAAATAAAGAATTAATTGTTGCAACAATAATTTCATTTATTATTGCTCTTTTGATTATATTTTCAGTATTAGTATTACAATTTGATTCTTATTTACAACCACTTATGATATTGTATTCAATAGTTATGGCGATGTTATGAGTAAATATTTGACTTTGGGTTACTTGAAATCCTTATAGTATGCCATTTGCTATATGATTTATATCCTTGACTTGAATAGTTGTAAATAATGCAATAATTCTAATTGATAGAATGAATAATAATTTGGAACAAACAAATAAAAAAAAGATGCAATAATAGATGCTTGAAGAGCTAGATTAACACCTATACTATTAACAACTCTGACAACAATATTTGGTATATTACCATTAGCATTGGAAGATGAATTTTGGGCTTGATTGTGATTTACAGTAATATTTGGTTTAAGTTTTTCTTCAATTATGACATTATTTGTAATTCCAAGTATTTATTATGAATTATTTGTAAATAAGAAAAATAAAAATAAAAATAAAAATAATTGATAAATTTAAATTTATAGATCTCTAATTATTTTAAGAGATCTATTTTTTTAAATAATTTAAAATTTTAATTAATATTGACTTATATATATTTTTAATTATATAAAATATATATTTATAATATTAACTAAAAAAATATGGAGTTATGTTCTAATTATATAAAGAAAATTGATGATAAATTATGAAAAGAAAATCCAAAAAGAGTTTTTTTTACTAATAATTTTTTGAAAAAAATCTCTTCAATACTTCAAAATAATCAAAAATTAGACCAAGCCATAAAATTTAGACTTAAAGCTGTTAATCGCTTAAAAGATAAAAAACAAAAAGATCTTATTTTCCAAAATTATAAATTAACTGAATCTGAAAATTTAAATCATAATTTTAAATTATCTAAAAAATATTTATGATATATTTTGGAATTAGAAAATTGTAGTGATAATCTAAAAAAATTTATAGAATCAATTCAAGAATTTGATGATATATGAGATAACTTATTAATTATTATTTTTAGCAAAAAAGCTAATAAAGAAATTATTAAAAAATCTATCACACATAATCAAAAAATTAATCAAAATAGTTATTTTCAACAAAATAAAAAATATTTTTTTTCTTTATTAGATGATGAAGAATTATTAAATGAATATTATAATTTTATAGCAAATTGATTAAGTAAAATCAATCATATTATTAATGAAAATCCTATAAATATAAATATTGATGTAATAGATTGTAGTGAATATAATTGAATAGAAAATTTTTTTGAAGAAATTGATTTTAATGCATCAGCTTGACTTAATAAACAAAATATAGCAAAAAAATGATTAAATCCAAATCAAAAAACTTCTTGGAATAGACATCTTTTACAAAAAGAAAAACTTATAAATAATGAAGATTTAGAAAAGCTACAACAAATAAGTATACTTTATATTGATTTTGTTGATGAAATATCAAAAGATCCACAAATTAGAGAAAGATTAAAAAAAGAAATTTGATTAGATGATAAATTAGAAGATATTTACTTTGGACAAATGTCAAAAGAACAAGTTTTTCGTATAGATGCTACTTGTTGAGAACATAATTCAATTTATGAATTTGATGATTTTCCAAGAGGTATTTGAATATCTTATTTACAAGATATTTATAATAAACAAAAATCTTGATGGACTAAACATATTAGAAATATTTTGGAAAATGAAAATGATGTTTTTGTTTTTTTGATACATGATGATGCTAGTTGAGCTTGTAAACATGAACATCAAGAAATGACAAGATTTTTGAAAGAAAAAGAATGAATTAATGCCATTTTTATTACAAGTAGTGAATTTAAACAAAAAGCTAAATATTCTCAAAACAATGAAGGTATTAGTATAGATTGATATAATATAAAATGAGTTTGGCATCATTTAATGATGACAGAACAAACTTGAGAAATATTACCTGAATTAGATAAAAATAATATTAAAATTCTTCCTCATTTTCATGTAAGTTCTCATAAATGAGTAAATTCAATTCTTTGGGAAAAATATAAAGATTGAACATTAGATGATAAATATTCTTCATTAATTGAAGAATGATTTTTTGCAGAAACAGTTAATATTACTAATGAAAAACAATGATTTAATTTTAAATGAATAGATTATAAATCTTTAAAAGATTTTTTGGAAAAAAATAATATAGATGAATTAAAAAATGTTGTTATAAAAATTGTCTGAGCTGAAAATGCTGAATGAGTAACAGTTTTTGCAACATTAACAAAAAAATTATTAAAAGAAAAGAAAAAATCATTATTAAAACATGCAGAAAAATGATTTGATAAATGAACTAATATACTTCTTCAAGAAAATAAAGCTCATACAGTTTTATCAAGAGCAGTTTATAATTCAAAAGAGGATTATTATGAAATATTTGAAGGTAATTTTATTAATAGAATATTTTTTGATTGAAATTGAAATTTTATTTCATGAATTTCACAAATAACAAAATATTCAAATATTGATAAATCCGATTGAACAAAAAAAGGTTATTGAACAGCACATTGAATGGTAGATATGACTGTAACTTCTATATAATTTATATTATAAATATATTAAAATGATAGAGATATTAAAAAATCTTATAAATATAAAAAGTATTGATTGAAAAGAAGAAGAAAAGAAAAAAATTTGTGATTATGTTTGTTCCCTTTTTGAAAATAATTGATTCTTTATAGAAAAATTTGAAAATAATTGAATTTATTCAATAATTATTTCATCAAAATGATGAAAAGATTTAGATTTTTTATTTTGTTGACATTTGGATGTAGTAGATGCAGATGAAGAAACTTGGGAATTTTATGAAGATGAAGACTTTTTTTATTGAAGATGAAGTTTGGACATGAAATGAAATTGTGCTGTTATGATAAATAGCTTTTTGGACAATAAAGAAAAAATAATTAATTGTGATAAAAATTTTGCATTAATGTTTACAACAGATGAGGAAATTTGATCTAATTTGGGAGTAAATTATTTGATAAATAAAATATGATTTAAAGCTAATATGGTTTATATACCAGATACTTGAGCTTGAATGAATAAATATTTGAAAGAATGAAAATGATTTATTTTTTCTGAAATAAACATAAATTGAACTGAATCTCATGGATGTAGACCTTGGAGATGAAAAAGTGTTTTGGATACTTTTATAGATTTTTATGAGCAACTTTATAAAACTTTTCCAAAAGCAAGTTGAGATGAAGATGGTTGGCTTTCTACTTCTGCTAATATTTGAATAATAAATTGATGAGATGCTTTCAATAAAGTAATGGGAAATTTAAATTTTAAATTAGATATTAGATTTAATCCTAATAACTCTATTGATGAAATTGAACAAAAATTAAATTCATTAGTAAGTAAATTTGATAATATTGAATTTAATATAATTCAAAAATTTTCATGATTTGTTGTTGATGAAAATTCGGAATATATAAAAAAATATTTGGATATTATTAAAGAATATTATCAAGAAGAAATAAAAGATGAAAAAGAATTTTGATCTAATGATGGTAGATTTTTTGTTCCATTAACAAATAATATTATAATGACTGGAGCTTTAGGTTATTGATATCATTCAAAATGAGAAAAAGTTTACAAAAAAGAATTATTTGACTTCAAAATAATTTTGGACAAATATTTGATTGAATTGATTTATAGCGAAAAAAATTAAAATTATATATGTTTTGAGTTTATATATTTTATAATTTATTTTTTTTATAAAAAAACCGCTAAGGATATGCCTTGCGGTAATTATTTTTTAAAGATATATGGTAGAAATTTATATATTTCTAATAACCCAAAAATCTTAATATTTTTATTGCTTGCATAACCATTGTAAGTATGCTAAGCTGAGGATATGCCTCAAAATGACAAAAACCAAAATCAAGGTATCTGGTGAAGGTGCCAGTGATTTAGTTTTTGACTATATATAGTATAGTCAATATTGTATATAATACAATTTATATAAAAAATAAATCAAAATTAATACTTAAATAAGTTGACAAATATTATTTTTTATATTTAATAAATATTAAATGATATATAATAGTTATCATAAATAAATTAATATACTAACAATAAAAAATAATAAAAAAATATTTTTAATAAAAATATTTAAAAAAACAATACAGTAAATAATATATTTATACTAAAAGATTATTTAGTATATAATATATATAAAAATAGTTTAAAAAATTTGCAAAATATAAAAATTTATATACAATAATTAATACATTTATATTTAATAATTAACTATATAAAAAATGAGTAAAAAATTAATATCATTATTTATTATTATGTTGTGAATTTTTCCTCTATTTACTTTTTCTCAAGACGATTTGTGAGATGATACTTGGTGAGATGATACTTGGTGAGATGATACTTGGTGAGATGAAGATATTTGAGAAGGTCTTTGAGATGATACTTGGTGAGATTGAAATGATGATTGGTGAGATGATGATTGGTGAGATGATGGTTGGTGAGATGATGCTTGGGGCTATTCTTCAAATGATACTGTAGAATTAATAGAAGCTAAAGAAAATTCTTTAATTTTGGAGATTCCTTTGATTGAAGATGCTAATGCTAATACAATATTTAATTATGATGTTTATTATTCTACTGAATCAGACTCTATAAATGCTAATAGAGAAGAAGTTGTATGAATTGATCCTAATAATAATGAAGTTGAAATAAATTGATTAGTTTCTAATACTGATTATTATGTATATGTAGTACCTATTAATACTGAATGAACTGAATGAACTGAATCGGAAGAATTTATGTTTACTACTAGCGAAGAAGTTGATGATTGGTGAGATGATGGTTGGTGAGATGATAGTTGAGATGAAGATCTTTGAGATGATGATACTAATCATTGAGCATGAGATGATTCTAGTAAGTTAAAGCCATCTTATACTAAAGAACAAGGTGATATAGAAATTACTTGGACACCTATTGAATCTGCTGATAAGGTTGAAGTATATCTTAGACATAATGATGATTCTGATTTTTCAAGAATTTGAGAAGCAAATTCTAGTCATTGAAAATTTGATATTATAGTTACTAGAAATTGAAATTATCATGTTAAATTAGTTCCAGTAAATGATATGTGAGAGCCAGTTGGTGATGAAACTACTCTTACTATTAAAGATATTAATGTAGATGATAAAGAACCTGAGATTTGAGATGTTCCTGAAGTTGGTCCTAGTTTAAATATTTTAATATTATTTATTCTATTAGCATCATTTTGATATGTCTATCATAGATATAGAACAAATTTACAATAATTTTTTCCTACTAAATAACACCTCGCAACTTATTGCGAGGTAGAAGTTTTTTTTAGTAATATTTTTTCTATAAATTGTATTTTATATATTTTCTTTACAATCAATTTTATTTTTTTTTAATTATTTTATATACTTAATTTTTATTACTAAAAAACTAGAAGTAATTATTTCTAGTTTTTTAGTAATATTTAATATCTTAAAATAATTATTTTAAGTTTTCTCAAACATGACCAGCAATTTTAACAGAAGGTTTAAGTACAGGTGCATCTTCAATCCAATTAGCAGGACAGGCATTACCAGGATTTTCGTTTGTAAACTTTAATGCTTTAAGTCTTCTTAAAAGTTCTTTTGCACTTCTTCAAACTGGTTCAGTACTAACTTCTATAGATTTTAAAACACCATTTGGATCTATTATAAATGTTCATCTTTCTGAATTACCACTTTTCTCATTTAATATTCCAAAATATCTACTAATCAAAGTTTTTCTATCAGACAATAATGACAATTTAAAATCTTCAAATAATTTTTCATTTTCTATCCATCATTTGTGTGAAAAAACTGTATCAGTACTTGCTCATATAACTTCTACATTTTCCAAGTTTTTAAATTCTTCAAAATAATTATTTAAATCTTTTAATTCAGTAGGACAAACAAAAGTAAAATCAGCAGGATAAAAAACTATAGCTAACCATTTTCATCTATAGTCACTAATTTTTTTATTTACTACATCATCTTTTATAGGATCATACAATTCTAAATCAAAATCTAAAACTTCTTCTTCTATTTTTATTACAGGATAATTTGTAGATACATTATAATTTAATTCTTCCAACATCATATTTTTTTCTTCCATAGTATTTTATTTAGTTTAATAAATTAAAAGTATACTTACTATAAGTATATATATCTATTTTATAATACAAAAAATTAGATTATTATTATAATCTTAAATATATCTTATTGAAAAACTAAATTTTATCTTTATATTTGATATTAAATTTAATTTATAAATACAAAAATAAATGACTCCAGCTCAAAAACAATATATGGAACTTAAATCTCAAAACAAAGATTGCTTATTATTGTTTCGTATGTGAGATTTTTATGAGGCATTTTTTCAAGATGCAAAAACTTTAAGTAAAGAATTGGATATAGTTCTTACTTACAAAGATAAAAATTGTAATAATCCTACTCCTATGGCTTGAGTTCCTTTTCATAGTATAGACAAATACTTACCAAAATTAATTCAAAAATGATATAAAATAGCTATTGCAGAACAAATTTGAACAGTAATTCCTTGACAACTTGTCAAAAGAGAAGTTGTAAATATACTTACTCCTTGAACTTTTTTGGATCAAGAAAATAAAGATTATAATTATATTTGTGCTATTACTAGTTTTGAAAGTAATGAATGAAATTATCATATTGCTTATTGAGATTTTTCTATTGGGGAATATTTTACCAAAAGTTTTATTGATTTTGAAAAATTTTTGAATTATATAATAAAATTAAATGCAAATGAAATAATATTAGATATAGATTTTTTACAAAAACAAGAACTTAAAGAACAAATTAAAATGTATCTTTCAAGTTTAATAAATATTTATGATATACCTTATGATTCTGAATCTTTTTTAAAAAATAATTTAAATGTAGAAAGTTTAGATTGATTTTGAAAATCTCTTTCTAATCCCAGAGATAAAAGTTTTGCAATGTTATTAAATTACTTATTAAATACACAGAAACAAAGTTTAAAAAATATAAATAAAATATCATATATTTCCGAAGATGAACAAGTAAATCTTGACCAAAATACAATAAGAAATTTGGAAATCTTTAAATCAAGTTATGAATGAGACAAAAAACATACTTTATTTTCTGTAATAAATAATACAAAATCATGAATGTGAAATAGAAAAATGATAGATATAATATCAAATCCTATAAAAAATATTATTAAATTAAATAAAAGATTGGAGCATATAGATTTTTTAAAAAATAATGAAGAATTATGTCAAAATCTAATACAAGAAATACAAAAACTTAATGATATACCAAAAATAATATCTAGTATTATTTACAAAAGAAATTCTCCAGTTTTGCGAGCAAAATTAAAAAACAGTTTATCAACTATTTTCAATAAAGAAAAAAGTAAAATATTGGAATATATACAAAATAATAATTTTGAAAATATAAATATAAATCAAGAAAAAATAAATAAAATATTAAATTTTTTTAATAAAATAGATATTGCAATATCAGAACAAGCAAATGAAAATGAATATATAAAAGAATGATACAGTGAAATTATAGATAATGCAAGGAATTTAGCAAATAATTCAAGTGAACTTATATTAAAATATCAACAAGAAATTGTAAATCATACCAAAGTAAATGCTATCAAAATTAAATATATTAAAAATCAATGATATTTTATAGAAACAAGCAAAAAAGATTGTAAAGATTTGGAAAAAACAAGTAATGTTAATATTGATAAATTTGATTTTGTAAGAGTTCAAACTTTAAAAAATCAAGAAAGATATATTAGTACTTACTTACAAAATATACAAGAAGAAATTTTTAAATCCAAAGAAAAACTTGTCCAAGAACAAAAAAAAATTTTGGAAAATTTATTATCAGATATAACTATTTTGAATCAAGATTTAAATGAATTATCAGAATGAATATGATTTATAGATATATTTACAAACATTGCGGATTTATCAAATAAAAATTGATGGTGTAAACCTACTATTACAGATATTGATCAAAAAAAAATTGATATAAAACAATGAAGGCATCCTGTAATAGAAAAATATTTACCAATAAATGAAAATTTTGTAGCAAATGATTTATTTATAGATGAAAAAAGTACTATACAAATAATTACCTGACCAAATATGTGATGAAAATCAACATATTTAAGACAAAATGCTATTATAGTTCTTTTGGCACATTGTTGATTTTTTGTTCCTGCAAAAACAGCAAAAATAAGTATAGTAGATTGAATTTATGCTAGAGTATGAAGTTGAGATATTATAGCCAAAAATCAATCAACTTTTCTTACAGAAATGATAGAATTAGCAAATATTATAAATAATAGTAGTGAAAAAAGTTTTATAATATTAGATGAATTATGAAGAGGAACTAGTACTTATGATTGAGTAGCTATTGCAAAATCTATAGTACAATTTATTGCAGAAAAAACAAAAGCAAAAACAATGTTTGCCACTCACTATCATGAACTTATTGATTTAGAAAAAAAATATAAAAATGTAAAAAATTACTCTGTAGCAGTTTATGAAAATCAAAAAGAAGTTGTATTTTTAAAAAAAATAGTAAAATGATGAGCAAATAAAAGTTATGGAATAGATGTTGCAAAAATTGCTTGATTGCCAAATGAAATATTAAATAATGCAAAAAAACATTTAAAAGATTTTGAAAATAATAAAATCAATATTACTGCCACTCCTCTATTTGAATTTGAAGATAAATCAAAACAAGATAATGAAGAATTAAAAAAAATAAAAAATGAATTAAATAATATTGATATAAATAATATAACTCCAATTCAAGCTATGCAAATATTAAGTAAATTAAAAAATATTTAAAATAATTTTTTGTAATAATAAATTTATTTCAATCTCAAATAATTAATATTAGAAACAAAATTTCAACTTGAAATATTACAAAAAAATATTATTAATGAATAAATTTTTATTAAATTAAAATTTATTTTGAATAATGAAAAAAATATTATTTATATTTATTATTATTTTGTTTTGAACAATATGAAAATCTTTTGCAAATTTGGTTGATGTTGTAGAAGAAAAACAAAATAAATTAACTTCATAATCTATAGTAAAATCTGATACTACAGCATTTAATCTCTCTAGCATAAAATATGTATTTTCAGTAAGAGTTTGTCTAGCTTGTATTTGTACTCTAGAACTTATCATCCCCAAATAT
>NZ_JAEDAM010000037.1 GCF_018420025.1 Candidatus Vampirococcus lugosii
ATATCAAGATTAATTGAAGGTTCTACTATTGTAATAAGTTGATCAGATTGTCAAGTTAAAATTGTATCTCATAATTCATAATTTACTTCAACAGAATTTAATTTTGTATCTCACAATTTATTATTTTGAGAATCAAGAACGACAACATCATACTTAATAATTATATATTCTATATTAGTTCCAGTATTTGAATTTACTATATCTTGAAATTCAAAATTTATATTTTCATTAATAATATTTTTAAATCATCAAGTATAAACTACTCAAGTTGATGCTTGTATTTCCAAACTATCTTGTAATATAGATAATCCTGTTGGTAAAGTATCATTTATTTCAAGATTTTGAGTTGTTCATTTCAATAATGGAATTTGTATTTTATATTTTCATTTTTCTCATATTCAAAGTTCTCAATTTCAAGGATTTTCAAGAGTTTTTATTATTCAATTATCTGTTCTTATATTTATTGTATCATAATCACTTGTAGTGTATTCTCTTCTATAATTATTATCAACTCAAGGATATGAATAATAGTCTATATTTACTGCTCAACTAAGTAATTCTCAATAAGTTACTGTATTTTCCAATATAGTATTATAAGTGTATTCAATACTGTCTCATACTTCCAAAACTGTTGAACCTGAATTAAATTCATAATCTCAAGAAATAGTTGTTTTATTTGGAAGATTGTCTTCCCATTCCAAATCATAAGCTGGTGCAGATCAATTATTTGTTATATTAATTGTTGTTTGTATTTCATCTCATCATTGTCAATAATTTTTACTAAATTCTTTACTTATAGTAATATTAGGTTCTACTATATCAAATTTAGTTTTTTCTGTATTAGAACAATCAGGTTCACTATGTATTTTTTCATTATCATCTCAATTATAACTTAATTTAATTGTAGAATTTTTATTTCATCATGCTTGATTATTTGTATCATCAAGAACTATTGCTTTAGTTTCCAAAACAAAACCTGTTCAAGATCATGTTCATACATTAATTATATCTCCAAAATCAAACTCTATAATATTTCAAGATAATGTTATATTATTTGATGTGTTTGATACTACTAAATTATTCAATATTTTTCATGTCAAAAATTCTATTCAATTAGGCAATTCTTGTTTAAGTTTTACTCATGTCAAATTTAGTTTTGGAATATCAACATTTATTTTATATGTAATTTCTTCTCATATAGCCAAATCTGAACAATTTATATTAAAATTATCTTTATTAGTTCCTGTAAGAGATGTTGATTCAATAAAATGATTTATTTCAAGATCATCAATATCTAAATTAATAAAAGTGTCTCATGTATATTGTCTTTCTTCTCAATTATTATTTTTCAATGTTGAATATTCAAGATTTACTTTATTTTTTTCTTGTGTTCAAGCTATAACTCATGATAGTACTTCTACTTCAAAATTTATAGTTTGTGTATTGTTAATAAGTAATTCATCAAGTGTTAATCAACTTGAGAATAAATCTTCAGCAGTCCCATTAAAATCTAAATTTCATGTTAATGTTCATGATAAATATTTAAGATTAGTAGGTAAAATATCTTTAACATTTAAATTATAAGCTGGAGAATTTGATGATGAATTATGTTCAATATTAATTGTATATTTAACAGTATCTCATACTTGTGCATTTGAAGGATTTACCGTTTTACTTATATCAAGATTAGGTTCTACTATATCAAAATTTACTTGATTTGCAGTTTTACTATTATCTCAATCATAATTTATATTAATATTAGAATTTTTAGTATTTCATTCTTTATTATTTTCGTTATTAAGAACTCTTGCTGTAGTTTGTAAAACAAAACCAGTTCAAGATCAGGTTCATACATTAATTATATCTCCAAAATCAAACTCTATAATATTTCAAGATAATGTTATATTATTTGATGTGTTTGATACTACTGAATTATTCAATATTTTTCATGTCAAAAATTCTATTCAATTTGATAATTCTTGTTCAAGTGTTAATCATGTCAAATTTAATTTTGGAATTTCAATATTAATATTGTATATAACTTCTTCTCATATAGTTAAATTATCTCAATTTGTTCATGTAAGAGATGTTGATTCAATAAAATGATTTATTTCAAGATTATCAATATTTAAATCAATATTATCTGATTTATTATATTTTTTTTCATTTCAATTATTATTTTCTAATGTTGAATATTCAAGATTTACTTTATTTTTTTCTTGTGTTCAAGCTATAACTCATGATAGTACTTCTACTTCAAAATTTATAGTTTGTGTATTGTTAATAAGTAATTCATCAAGTGTTAATCAACTTGAGAATAAATCTTCAGCAGTCCCATTAAAATCTAAATTTCATGTTAATGTTCATGATAAATATTTAAGATTAGTAGGTAAAATATCTTTAACATTTAAATTATAAGCTGGAGAATTTGATGATGAATTATGTTCAATATTAATTTCATAAGATACTTCATCTCATACTTGTGCATTTGAAGGATTTACTGTTTTACTTATATCAAGATTAGGTTCCAAAATATTAACAGGAGTATTTTTACTTATAGATTTAGATGAATAATTAAATTCTCATTCTGCTTTTCTATTTGTTCATTTTGAAATAGTATTTTTAACTATAGCATTAGTTTGTATTACAATACTTTGTGGATTTGTACTTGAATTAACTATATCTCAAAAATCTATTGTAGTTCATGTAAATATTGTTCAAGTTGTAATTGAAGATCAAGAAAAAGTTAAATCAGATCATAAGGAAACAATAGAACCACTAATAAATTCCAAATTACTATGAAGATTTTCTTCAAATGAAGTTCATATATATGTTCATCATGATAAAGTAATTGTTGTCTCAAAACTTATTTTTTCTCATATAAGTAAATCGTTACCAGTACTTCGTGTTTCTGAACTTCAAGAAATAATTCTTGATATTCATGGTCTTGCAAGTTCAAAATCAATATCAGTAGAAATAGGTCAGAAATTATTTACTTCTTTGGAATCAGCATCTTCACTTGAATAATAATCCATAGATATACTATTTTTTCTATTATTTCAATCTATAACAAAACCAGTAGTAGGAGCTAGTGTATAATCAATAATAACAGATTTACCTTTTTTAATATTTGATCTTGAATTTATTTTATTAAAAGAAATTTCAAGATTTGTTCAAGATTGATTAAAATTTGCACCTGTTACTGTAAATCCTGATCAAACTATACTACCAGTATAAAAATTCATATTTTCTGGAATAATATCAATTAGATTTTCAACATAAGCATCATTTCTTCATTTTGAATTATCAATTATCACTTCAAAATCAACATTATTTCAATATGAAACATTTGTTCAAGTTGAATTTTTTGATACTTCTAAAGCAGGAAGTCATATAGTAAAAGGAACTTCCATTTTATTCATATTAAAAAGTTTTCATTCAGAATTTCTAAAACTTGCTATAGCTACATTTTTTTGTGGAAGTTCTCATTCATTATTGTAAGAAGAAGGTTTTTTATCCAAAATATCAACATCAAAAGTAATAGCAAAAGTATTACCTCACATTCAACTTCATAAATTAAATTCAATATTATTTGCATCCGTTGTTTCTATCCAATGATTATCTGATGCAGTATCTCAACTTAAAACAAGACCATTAAATTCATTATTAATTCAATTCCAATCATTTGTAAGTAGATCATTTCAAAATATATCTTTAAGATTTTCATCAGTTTGAAAATTTATATTAGATATATTATCATTTGGTCACATTAATAATGGAATAGCATCTTTTATATTTATTCATGTAAAATATACATTTGGAAATTCTACTTCTATAGCAAATTTAAGAGTAGATCATACGGGTAAAGCAGTTCAAGTATTATAATTACTATTATTATCACTATTATAAATTGTTCAATCAGGTAATTCTACTGAAATTAATCTTTTTTTATTTGTAGGAACTGGAGCAGTTACACTTGCACTAGAATTGTATTCAAGACTTGTTCATACAAGATAAGTATATCAATATCACCACCATCCAGAATAAACATATGAAATATATCAATAAAATTTGGCTTGATTAGTTAAAGTTTTTGTATTTTCATAAGTTCAATCTTCAATATCTCAATCCAAAATTGCTCTATATTCTATTGTTACAGTATCACCAGAATAAATATGTCAAGTTCATAAAGAAAAAATTAATTCAGTTTCTCAAGTATTAAGTAATTTTGATCAAGAAAAAGTAAAATTATTTCATGATCAAGAATTTGTACTTGAAAAATTTCATGTATATGATATTCAATCTGGTAAAGTATCAACAATATAAGTACCAGAACCTAAAGCTCCAAAATCAATATTTTTACCAAGATTTAATGTAAGTGTATAATTCAATTCATCTCATATAACTGGATTTGATTTATCAACAATTTTACTAAAACTAGCATAAACTAAAGAATAAGTAGTTGATTTTTTGATAGAAGATGTTATTTGATTTGAAGTATTTCATTTGTTCCATGTTCATTCTGCAAGCATTGTTGTATCACTTGACCAAGAATCTCAATTATTTATTTGAGCTGATTCATTTAATTCTATACTTCAATCTAGATTGTATGAATCAATTTGAGATGATAATCACCTAGTTTTGTATTTAATTTCAAGAGTTTGTCCAGTTCATACATTAATTCATGATAAATCAAGTTGTACATATCAAGAATCATCACCAGTAAGATAATTTATGTTTATATTTGATACTCATCATGTTTGAGTAAATCATAAAAACTCTCTATTATTAGAAACAATTTCTTGAATATGTAAATCATTTAATGATCATTGAGAATTTCATTCAATTTTTATTGAAGTTTCATATTCATTTCAAACTATAAATTTTGTAGCTCAAGCTTTTGATATTTTATAAGGTACAAAACTAGTTGTAGCAGATTCAAAATAAAATCATTCTATATAATTAATACCAGATTCATAAAATTGATAATATGGACCAAAATAAAAAGTATATCAATTTGCAGATTCAAAAAGATTTGCGGGGAAATTTATATCATTTGCATTATATTCAATAATTGATCATGTACCAGCAAAATTTATTGAACCTGGCATTGCTGACGAAGGTGCTCAATCTGGAACTGCTCATCTTCAATATATACTATTTTCAGCATATGCAAGAACCTTTATTTCTGTATCATCAAAAAGATCTATATTATTATTAGATTTTAAATTTAAAGTATAATTTTCAGAAGTTGTCTGTACTAATACATCATCAGTTTTGAAAAATAAATATTGTCATCATGTATATGAAATTATTTCATAAGGATCTCATAAATCACTACTAGAAATAAATTCAATATTATCTGGAATATTTACTATAAATCAAGGATTAAATGCCTCTCATTCAGAACTTTTTTTATTTTTAAGATTTATTTTTAGTTGAAAATTTTCTCATAAAATATTTGATTCACTAAGTGAAGGATTTACTTCAAGATCTAATTTTGCTGATCAATCAATATTAGAACCAGAACCATTAGCAAAAATATTATTAAAAATAAAAGTTCATATAAATAATATGGAAATAATTAATAATTTTATTATTTTGTTCAAACTCATTTTTTATTTTTATATATGTAAAATATATTTACATATATTATATATAAAAATAAAAAAGTCAAAATATTTTATATATTATAATTATTTGTATTATTTGTAGTTCATGCTTCATCTGGTCTTATTTTTTTAGTTATAGCAGTTAATACTTCTGTTCTGAAATGAAAATCTCATATTCTATTTATATTAGAATCTAAAACATTTCTTCATTCAATTTTTAATTTAATTGTATTATTAAATAATCTACACATTTGTTCTTTTTCTATATCTAATCTAGTAATTATTTGATTTCTATTTTCGGTATCTTGTGGAATTAAATCTTTTTTTTCATCAAAAATATTATTTATTATATCTTTTCATTTATCCAAAAAATCTGATAAAGTAATTTTTTCATTGTTTTCTTCATTTGATAATAATTTTTCAAATCTATTATCTAGCTTAAAATTTCATTCATCTTTATTTCACATAATTTCTTGTAAACTAAAACCTCCAAAAATTGATCCTAATAAATAGGAAGTTTTTTTTGGGATCAATTCAAGCTTGTGATTTCAAATTTGCAACTTTATCAAGTTTATTTACTCTTCTTCATCATTCAATAGCAGAGAATAAAAAAGATTTAACAACATCTCTAACACCAATATCTTCATTATCTAATCATTTAATATTTGCTGATAAAGCGGATATAGCCGTTATATCAATTCCTAATAAAGCAAGTTTTCAAGCTATATCTTTATTATTTAAAATATTTCTAAAATCCATATTTTTTGTAAAACCTAAATAACCAAGAGCAGCAGCTGAAACATAAAAATCATTTCATCGATTTCATTCTTGATTTCATAATTTACCGTCTCTGATAAGTCATTCAGTTTCAACAGAGAAAAAATTGAAAGGCACTGATTTTGCAATTCAAACTCATCATTTTATTGTATTTTGTGCACCTTCCCAATTATTAATAACTTTAGAAGCACCTTTAATGAATCAATCCCCTTTTTGATACCATGTAGTTGATTTATATGCTCTAAGTCATCTTATAGTTGCACTTGTAGCGGCCCTTGCTCACATAGTGAGAAGTTTAGTTGCTATCATTGATAATCAAACTCAAGCTACACTAGAAAGTCATATAATTGCTATTTCAAATGCAAGTTCTCACAAAATTTCTTTAGTATCATTAGATAAGTTAAACCATCAAATTCATTCTATATCACCATACATTTTCAAAAAAGGATTATTACCATCATAAGATCAAGACCAATTTGTATTTGTTTTAACAATTGCTTCTGTTATAGATTGATTTACAGCACCTTGTAATAACATTACTTCTAATTCTTTTTTTGCATCATTTTCTGCATCAGCAATAAGTTTTTTAATTTTTTCTTTTTCTTCTTCATCTTCTACATCATCTAATTTTTCTTCTAAATTATTTATATAATTATCAATTATTCCATCTGATTGACTAACTACCTTTTCTATCCTTTTAAAAAATTGAGAAATTTTTCTATTAAGTTCCATCCCTTGACTAAGTTCTCAATGTTCATTATTAAATAATCAAGAATTTATAAATTTTTCAATAATCGGATCATGTTCTAGATTAGAACTTTCTATACGACCTCCACGAGATGTAGATTTATATAATTTAGAAATAATATTGTCTATTCATTCTTCTTGTATATATGAAATTAATTCATTAATATCTCAATGATTAATTTGATTTTCAAAATCATATCAATAATCTTCATTTTCACCATATTCGGTTAATATATCAGGATTATTAATTACATATTCTTGAACTAATTCTCATGCTTTTTTATGATCACCAAATTCCGTTTCTATTATTTGAAAAAGTTCTAAATGTCTATCATGTGAGCTTTTACCATCTTTATTATTTAGTAATTCATCAATTTTATTTCTTAATCATTCATTTTTATCTATCATTTTTGGTAAACTTCATACTCTATGTAGATGTTTATCTTCTACTATTATATCATCAATTATAGTGCTTTTAATATTTTCTAATTTACTTGTTAATTCTTTTTGTACTTTTTGTAAATTATCTTCAATTCATCATTCTTCATAATCTCATATTATATTTATCAACATACCTTTCATAGGAACAGGAGAAGATAAGTATAAATCAATATAAGATATTTTTTCATAAATATCTCAAGATTCATTGTCTAAATCATTAAGTGCATCCAAATCTAATTCTATATTTTCTACTCTTCCAAAAACATTTTTTTTCTCATAATCTCATTGAAAAACATATAATAATTCTTTGGCAATATCAAAATCTTCCAAACATTCTTCTTTTACTTTTTCCAAGAATTCTTTTGATTTCTCAAAATCTTTACTTTCAAAAAAATTTTTTGATTCCATAAAATCTGATATTTTTTCTTCAATTCAATTTAATCATTTAAGATGTGGATATTTATCAAAAAAATCTTCTATATTAGAACCAAAACTATTCATACTTTCAAAAATATCATCAAAGTCAGTTTCAATTATATCTCAATTATATAATATATTAAACTTTCACTCTTCATAATTAGAACTTAATAAAATTGGTGTATTTTCCATTTTTTCAATATATTCTCTAATTTCAGAATATGTATCTGGAGATATATTATTATATTCTGCTATTTCATCCCAAGTAATTCATTTACTTAATAATTCCATTAAATTAAAATAAGATTCATCACCATTTTCATCTTTATAATTAATCATAAGATTATCGTTATCAGAAACTTGAAAAACTTTACTATCTTTTATATTAATAGTTAATGATTGTCATATATTTATTTTATCAACATCTTCTATTTCGTTTTTATCAATTAAATATTCAATTTTTAATCAATAATCTTTTGCAATTTGAGATAATATATCTCAATGCATAACATCATGTTCTATTGTTTGTTGAACTCTTTCATCAATATTATTTAATAAATTAGTGACCAAATCATTTGATTTATATTCCATATCATTATTTGCAATAATTTTTATCAAAAAATCAACTAATCAATATTGAATAGCTTCTTTTTGAGAATCACTGAGTTCATCTGTATCATAAATTTCTTCCATAAAAGAAGATGATTTTAATACTATACTTTCAACAATATTTTCTTTTTCTTCAGAGGAAATATCACTATTTTCCAATCTAGTATCAACTGCTTTTTGTGTAAATTGTTCTATACTCATAATTAATTTATATTTAAATATATAATGTTTTGAATAAATTATATATAAAAAATATTTATTTGCAATAATTTTTTTGGGGTAGTGTGCTGTAAATGTTAAAATGTCAGTATAACTCATCTTTGTAGAACAAAATTTCTAAAAACTTGATTTAGACAAGGATTTGCGAGAAAATAAAAAATTTTTTATATATTATATAATTTTATATTATTTAAAACAATAATTTACTATTTAATTCTTTATTTTTAGATTAATTTTCAATACAAGTTATTTTTTAAAAATAAAAAAATAACTTGAAAAAGATAAAAAAAATAATATAAGTATTGAAAATATTATTAATATTTAATATTTAATATTTAATAGCTAAAAACTAATGAAAAAATGGGAAATAATAAATGATTTACATTAGTAGAGTTGATAGTAACAATAGCTATAATATCAATATTGGCGGTAGTAGCAGGATTAACACTTACACATTTTGTGGGGAAATCAAGAGATACACAAGTAGTAAGTAATATAAATACAGTTGCCAAATGATTAGATATGTATTATATAAGTAATTGAGAATATCCTGAGCCAGATAATTTTACATGAGTATGAATAAAACAATGAGAGTGGTGAAGTGGTAAATCATCAGAAATAGAAATAATACCTCATCCTAAAAATAGTGATAAATCTAGTTTTGTATATACTATAACAGATAATCAAAAAAGTTATACTATAGCTGGATGGTTGGAAAATGAGTTAGTTATGAATGGTTTGTATACAGATAAATTGTATGCAAGAAATAATTATACAGATATGATACTTTACAAAAAATGACAAATTCCAGTAATTGTAAAAGAAGATAATTGGGTTCCAGTTACTAATACAAATAGTGATTGATCTTCGTTTGTTGTATTATGAGATAATAGTGAGATTGTAAAAAAACAAGATGGAACAAGTTTATCAGGTGATACTTTGGATGAAGTATTTAGTTGAGTAAATGAATATGTAGAACAACAATGATCTACTTGA
>NZ_JAEDAM010000038.1 GCF_018420025.1 Candidatus Vampirococcus lugosii
TGGAAATCATAGCTAAAGTACAAATTAATTTTAAATAATTCTTATATTATGCTTTTATAATTAAAACATAAAAAAGGTTAATTTTTTTCTATAAATTAATATAAGTAAGTTACCACTTAAGCAAAGTAAAGAGGTGTAACATGTCAAAAAACGATGCTCCCAATAGCTTCCATGGAAGGGAAGTTATCGAATCCAGAACTGGCAATGCAAAAACAATTGTCAGCAATACTGACCGAACCAGGGATCCTGGTAAAGGTTCCACCGACAAGGTACACCAAACCGACAAGGGTCACACTACTGTGCATCCAGATGGTAAGGTCAATTCCCACGGAAACCACGGAAAGTAGTATTTCTACATTCCTATAGTGTCTCTAGTTCTACTTGAATTAGAGACACATTTTATTATTATTTTCAATAATTATTTATAATAAAGCAAAAAAATGAATACAAAAAATTATCAACTATGATACGAAGAAGCAAAAATCAAACTACCCAAAAGAGACGATAGATTTTGAATTTCTATAATATTAAATAATGTATCTGACCCAATTAATGTTGGTTCATTTTTTCGTTTATCTGATAATGCATATTTAGAGAAAATATATTTATGCTGAAACACACCTACTCCAGAAAATAACAAAAAAGTTAAAATCACATGAAAATTTAGTAAAAAAACTACTCCATATACATACCATGAAAACATACATGATTTGTTGGATAATTTAGAAAATCAGTATGATATTTATATAGTAGAAATAACTAATCAAAGTATATCTTATTTTGAAAACAACTTCAAAAGCAATAAAAAGATAGCTTTAATATTTGGTTCTGAATCAAGGTGAGTAGAACAAAGTCTATTAGATAGAAATTATAAATGTATTCATATACCAATATATTGATATGATTATTCAATGAATGTTGCAAACTCTGCATCAATAATAGTTTATGAAATAATTAGACAAAATACTAGTAAATAAATTTACAATATTTAATAAAATTATAGCTAAATCATGGTGTGGAGTTTGAGGGGGCAATTAAATACATTTATTGTTTAAATAATTACAATATTCTATATAATCTTTCTTAATTTTCATAGTTTATTTTTATCAAATTAAATTTTAATGGACTTTATCTTTTGGAGGACAAGGATCATTTCAAGGTGCAACTGTATCAGAATCGTTTATTTTTCAATTTTTTGAATGAATTTTAACTTCTCATCATCAAGAATTTTCACACATTTTTTTGGCTAATTTTTCAGCTTCTTTTTTTGTGGAAATATTTATTTTACTATATTTTTTAGATCATTCTTTTTTGATTTTGTATTTTCAAGTTTTTCAAGATAGGTGATAATTTGTCATTTTTAGTATTTTTTAGTTTATAAAATTAATTTAAAGGAAATTTTTCTTTAACTTCTTTTATTAACTGATTAACAAATAAAAAAGTTTCAAGATATTCTCAGGTATCAATTTTTAAATCATCTGATTTATTATGAGCTAAAATATTTCTATAATTTTTAAAAGTTCAAAGTAATAATTTGTATAATCATTCTTTTTTAGACTTTCAATCTGTTGTAGTTAAATCAATTCAAGTTATTTTTAGTTTTGGATTTGTAAAAATAGCTTCAACTGCATCTCATTCTTTCTTTTCTCAAGATAATCAAATCTTATTATGGTAATCTTTAAGATAAATACTTAAATAATTTAATATTTCTCTCAAATAAACTCAATAATCTTTTGTTTTTAGTCAATTAAAAAAGAACTTTTTAATATCATTATCAAGTGTTTTTCAAATTTCTTTATAAATTAAATCTCAAAAATTATTCTCTTTTACTACTTCATTTTTTACTTCTTTCTTGTCAACTCTAGGATCATTTTTTACATCGTCAGGAACTCATAATCTCACTAATAAATCTTCATATTTATCTGAATGATTTCTTTCAAAGGAATTTAACAAACTATAAAAAAACTCAACATCATTTTTATTTTGATATTGTCCTAATACTACATCAGTAAATCTTGTAGGATTTTCAAGTTTTAATTCATCAAAAAAACTTAATCTATCAGGCATAGTATAAAATCATGGGTATTGTCATGATAAATACAAAGCTATCCAATGATTTTGAGTTTTATCCATAATTTAAGAATTGGAAGTAAATTATTTCATGATATTATACTATTTTTTGGGATTTTTCGCAAAAAAGTTAAGAGTTTTTATTTATTCATAAAAAAATTTCTAATTTATCTGAAAACAAATCTTCAGTTATTTGAAAATTTTCTTTGTTTATATGTTTCCATATTTGAAAAGGGTTTTTATCATCTTTTTCATATCAAATAACCGTTTCAAGTTTTTTTATATTAAAATGAATATTATTTTCTCAAGATTCATTTATAAGATTCCAATTATTTGTAATTATTGGTTTATTTTCTGCATTTTTATATTCATTTCATTTTTTCATATCTTCTAGTGTTTCATATTTTTTTAATTTTCAAACTAGCTCTTTATCATCTAGATCTAAATCAGTTATTATAAAACAATCTATTTCAAACCATTTACATAATTTTATAAGCAATAAAGCTGTAGTTTTTCAATGATGTGGAATTATTGAAATATTATGAAAATTTAAATATGTTTCAGCATATTTTTCTTTATTTTCAATATCTGAACTTTCTTCAATATTTCCTAAAACCTTTTTATTTATTACATGATTATAAACCATTAAATCATTTGGTCATTCAACAAGTATAACTTTTTTACTAAACAATATTTTGTTTAAATTTGGTTCAATATTTTTAATAAAACTATTATATTCATTTAATCCAATATTATCTGGCTCTTGAATTTTATTATATTTTTTAATAGTTCATTTTGCTTCATCATGTTCAAGTCTTATTATTCATTTGGTATCAAACATATCAATCATTTTATCAGAATGAGTTGTATATATTACTTGATGTCATTTTTCAGTTAATCAACAAAGAACCATTTTATAAAAATATTCTTGATGATTTTCATGTAAAAAGCTTTCAGGCTCTTCAAATAAAAATAAACATTTATCATCTTCTTCTGTTTCAGCTATTGCTTGAATTACTGCCATTACAAACATTGAAATATAACCATCTCAAAAATGATCTATTGGAATTAAATTTTTATCATTTCAATTAAGTCATATTTTAAACATCATTTGCAGAAAAATATCTTCATAATCCGGTAATCAAAAATCTATTTTACAAGCTGTATTTCTAAGATTATTTTTATAATTATTTTGAATTTTTTCTATAAAATTTTGTAATTTAGTTTTATTGTTTTCTTTTTTATCTTCTTCTCAATTTAAAACTTTTTTAGTAGCATTAGATATTTCATCTTTAAAATTATCTTTTCTTTCTTTCATTGATTCATCAGTTTTAACAAGTTTATCAATATGTTTTCCTAAAAATGATTTTAGATTTCCCCAACTTGTTTTTTGAGTAGATATTTCATTTTTTATATTATGAAAATTTATATAATAAATAGGTGCTTTTTGTTTTATTGACCATTTTTTACCATAACTTGAACTTTCTCAATAACAATTACAAGTGTCACTTACAGATTTTATTGAATCATTTTCAATATTAATTTTTATTGTATTTTTATAAAATTTATTATCTTCTATTTTATTATCTCATAATCAACAAGTTGCAAATTCTAATTCAAAAAAAGGTAGATTATTCCAATCTTGGTTATGAAAATCTTTTATATCAAAAGTATCTTCTCTAACTGATTCATATAATCAATATTTTATAGCATTTAGTAAATTTGTTTTTCAAGCATTATTATATCAAATAATAGCAACTGGTTTTTTTATAAGTTTTATCTGGAAATTCAAAAATTTCTGCTTCATTATTATCTTCATTTTCATACAAAGGAAAATCAAAGTCTTCTTGTCTTATTCAAAAAGACCTATAATTTTTTACTTTAATATTTTTGATTCTTATTTTAACTGGCATAAAAAAACCTTATTAAACTTTAAAACTATAAATACCTCATCAAAAACCCCTCCTTCAACTCCTTCGCACCTTCAACAATTTTTCTATTTTCCTCAATTTTTTTCTCAATTTCTTCAATTTGTGAAACAATTTCTTTTTGCTTTTCCAAAGAAGTAAGTGGGATTTGTAAAGTTTTTAAATATCTTTTAATTCTTTTTCTATATCTAACCAAGATTTAGTAGTTAAAGGATGTTTTTGTTTGATTTCTTGTATTTTTTGTTTTATACTTTCATTATGATAATTTAATTCTTCCTCTAATTTCTCTATTCTCATCTTTTGTTTTATTATCCTTTTGTATAATTGATTATTTTTATCTTCTGCTATTTTTAGTAGTGATAATTTTTTAATAAATTCATCATTAAATATATCTTCATCAAGATATTCATTAAAATTTTCATTTATTAAGTTTTTTATTTCATTTTTAGGAACTGGAAAATCATAACAAAGTTGTCATTCCATTCTTTGATTTACAAAAGGTCTATTTGATTTAAAAAAATTCAATCATTTTAAGTCATAAGATCAAGTTAAAAGGTCTATCATTAATATTAAGGTTATTTTTCAATTATATGCACAAGATTTTGAAAGTTGATCAATATTTCATTTTTTTATTGAAAAAATTCATTTTGAAGCAGATTTTAATTCTAATAAAAACTCTTTTCAATTATTTAATTTAATTATATAATCAGGTTGTGTAGTTTTACTTCAATATATTTCAATTTGATTTTTATCGTTTATAAAAAAATCGTGTTTACTATCATCACCAAATCATTCTATCAAATTAATACTTAAATTTTTAGATAATAAATAAAAAAGTAAATCCTCCAAAAACCAACCATAAAGCATATTTCTTCAATATGTTATTGGGGATCTTCACATTGCTCATCATTTAAATTTATAACCTTTATTTATATATTCTTGTAATAACTTATATTTATCATAGTTTTCTTTCTCTATTTTTTCAAATTTATTTTTTCATATTAAATCAGAAAATATTGTTTGATATCTAGATGAAATTTCAACAAACTCCATTTCGTCCAATCTTTTTTCTTCAAAGTTAAACATAATTAAATATTGTTAAATTAGTTAAATTAAGCTACTGTAAATAATTCCCTTTCTTTAAATTTGTTTTCTTTAAATCATTTAATATGATTTTTATAATTTGGCATTGTTCAAAGTAAAGAAGAAATTAATTTAGGAGGAACTCATTCTCATATTACTTGTCTAATTAAATTTTCACTTGCCCAATTTGGAAAAGATATATTATCAGGCAATCAAGTAAGAATAAAAATTTCTTTTAAACTTAAAACTCTAGCATCTGAATATGTTCAATCACTTTTTTTTCTTCAAGGATGAACATTATTTTGACTAGATACTCATCAATTACACATTGTAATAGTAGGAGCAGGTTTATCCCAATTAATTCTTTTATAAGTTGTTCTATATCATTTTATAGTTTCTCAATTTTCTTTTTGAGGATAATATATTTTATTATCAAATGCAGTTTTTCAAGTTGGAGTATGTCTCATCCATAATATATGTTTATCATTATGTTTTTTAGCAAAATGATAAGGTATATGTGATTTTTCTCAACTTTCCAAACTTGGCAAATATCATATCGCCTCTTGAACTGTTATTTGTTTTTGTTTTTTCGGAAAATCCCATAATGGGATAGGTTTTTTTGTTAATATCGCAATAGCTCTTTTTCTTATTTGAGCTGTTCAATAATCTCAAGCATCTAATATTGATTTATTGATATTATATATTTTTGATAATTCCTTATCTAAATAATCTGAAATTATAATTTCTTTTCAATCTATAATCAATTTTGTTTTAAAAAAAGATGGAACATTTTCTAATATAACATAATCAGGTTTTAAATCTTTAATAAAATTTACTGCTTTAACTACAAGATTATTTCTTGGATCATCTTGTTGCCTTTTTCAAGCAAAAGACATTCATTGACAAGGAGGTGTTGCAATTAAAAACTTACACTTTTTATCAATAGCACTTTTCAAAACTTTATTATAAATATTTTCATCTGTAATATCTCAACAAATCATATTAGAATTAGGATAAAATCGTGAATATAAATCAGCTCTTTTAGGTATTAACTCATTAGCAACTTTTATATCAATTCAAAAATTATTTAAATAAAAATCTGATATTCAAACATTAGAAAACAAAGATACTCAATTCATTTTAAATAAAATTAAATTATAAAATATAACACATCTTCTCAAAGAAATTTTTTCATTCAAACACTATAAAGTTTTTGCAGTCTATCTTGCAAAGAAAAAGGATCATCATAAGCCTTTCACTTCCAATAAAAACTTAAATCTTTTGAGTTATCTTTTTCATCAACTACCTTGCACAAAAATAAATTTACAAGTTTATCAAAAGCATTTTCTCTTCAACTTACATTATGTTGTCTTAAAATCGTTGCAAATTCATGGTATTTTCAAGCAATATCTTTTGAGGAAACAGTTTTTAAGTCGTCAGTCGAAAATTTATTTTTTCAAATATCATAAGCTCTAGCATTTTCAAAAAGTCAAAGTCTAGCATATTCCTGGTCATAAGTATCAACCCAAACTTTATAAATTTCTTCTACACTTGTTGCATCTCTGAAAGATTTTAATTTTGAATTATTTTTTAGTAAATCTTCATTGTCTTTCAAAGATATAAGATAATATTCTGGTCTTACTTCATTATCTACAAAATCACTTGCATAAAGAGCTATAAACTCTGTTGATTTTGCTTGTTGAGCATAAGAAAATATTTGAGTTGGTTTAGTTTGAGCTTGTTTCCAAGCATTATTAAATTCTCACACGGCAGTTTTACATTCAATAATTAAATAAGAATTTCATAAGTTGTTTTTTACCAAAACATCAGCCTTTCATCAACTTGCACCGTGTCATACTTGCCATTTTGGTTCAAGTTCAATATGTTTTGGATTATATCATTGTTCAAGTAATCTATTTACACATTCAAAAACTACAAAATTTTCTGGAGCTTTAAAATTACTTATAGTTCTATCATTTATTTTTAATCAAGAATTTTCTGGATAAACAAGTTTTTCATTTTGAAAATCTACTTCTAAATTACAATCAAAGTTTTCAAATTTTTTAGAAAAATAATTTTCTTTAATTTCTTGAAAGTTTAGTTTTTTTAAAACCTCTTTAAGATTTTGTTTTGTTATCATTAATTAATTTTTTTTATATAAAAACACTTATAATACTAGCTTTTTTGGACAAAAAATCAAATATAATAAAATTAACAAGATAATTATTTTTTATTTTTTCACAAATCATTAGTTTATTTTCAAATTAAAAAATTATACTTTATAATAATTAGTTTCTCATTTTTTTCAATCAAAAAACTATAATTTATATTTTACTAAATTAACAAATTTTAAATTGACTTTTTAAATAAAAAAAATAAATAATAACTATATTTTTATTTAATTAAATTATAAAAAATTATGAAAAAAATATTTTTGTTTTTATTTTTTATTCTATTTACAAATTTTTCTTATTGAAATTGAGTTGATATAAATTCTTGATTATCGGATCAAGCATTAGAATGAGTTCAATGATTTGCAAAAGATAGTGAATGAAATGTTTATGTTTGAGTTGCTAATGTAAAATGAAATTGACTTTATAAATTTGATTTTGATAATAATTCTTGGGAAAAAATAATTTGATCACCGACATATTGATCTACAAGAAAACCTGAAATTATTCAATGAAGTGATTGAAATGATTATTTATTCTCTAGATCTCATATTTTAAATTTGTCAGATATTGAATCTGGTTGGTATAGTCCTAAAAAAATACCTGATAAAATTATTGATAAATATGATCCAGAAGAATACAAAGAAGCAAAAAGACTAAAATCACATTTGTATATGCAATTTGTTAGAGCTTGAGAATGAAGATTTTTGTTGGCAACAAGGAAATGATGAAATCCTATTATTTTGGCTTATGATCCAGTAAATCAAGAATGGGAAGACTTAAATTTTCCATATAAAGATTTGGATGGCAAACCTCATATCACACTTACAGAAATAGATTGAGTAGTTTTTTATAAAAGTAATTATTCTTGACTTTTTGCTTATCAAAATTGAATTTGGAACAGAATTACTCATAACAGAAGAGTTTTTAGATGAGAAACAAAATCAGAACATTCTTCTATGGCTTTTGGTTGGAATTGAAATAAAGATGATAGAGAAATTTATTATTCATATACTCCGATAAATGCAACACAAATCACAAGTGATAAATTATTAAAAATGAATTGATATACTTTTAGTGAAAAAACTTCTGGTAAATGGGAAATTAGAGATAATTGATGAAGATTTGCAGAACATGTTTTGATAGATTCTTCTTGGAAAGAATACAATAAATGATCTTGATATTGATTTTCTTGTAGACCACTACTTGATATAGCATATTGTATAGATGGTAGATTTTGATGATATTTTAAATTAGATAATTGAATATCTCAAATTCCAGATTATACTAATTGACTTTGATTAAATTTATGAAATACTTCATTATGAGTTAGAAGCAGTATAACTAATGGAAATGATATATTTTTATTGATTAGATATAATTGAAAACAAACTATCAGAAAAATGACTTTTGATAAAAATGAAAATTGACAAATTGCAACTAATTTTGATAGTAATTACTCTTCTTATCTTGATTTTATATCTCCAAAATGATGAGCAATTTTGGAAAATTGAGATATTTTAATTTGATGAAATTTGAATAATAAATCTTATTTATTTAGATATTCAAAAGATTATGAACAAAAAGATAAATATTTATTAACTTGAGATTTGGTACATATACAATGAAGTATAAATAATAAATATACTTGAATTCTTACTACCGAAAAACTTTATTTATATGAAAATTGAAAAAAAATTTGGACTAGTGATATGAGTTGAAAATGAATTAAAGTAAATGATTACAATAATGATAAACAACAAAAAAATCGTATTTCTGTATGAAATAATTGAAAAATTGCTATTTTGTATAATAAAAATATTGCTGTATTTCAAGATTGAAAAAGTATTTTTGAAGAATATTTTGATAAAACCTATACTAATGATATAGCAATAGATAGTGATAAAAATAATATTTATGTTACTGGTTATCAACAATTTAATAATTTACAAGTAGCTGTAATTTTTGCTTATGAAATTTGAAAAGAATGAATAATTTGGGATACTTGGAATTTCAATAAAAATGAACTTTCTGAAACTGAAAATATGGCTGATACTAGATGATATAGAATACAAATTTGACAAAATTGAGATTTATATTTTGCTGGTGAATCTGCTGGATGAAATACTATTTTTAGATGGAATTGAAAAAATTTAAAAACTTGAACTTTAAATGGGTGAGATATGTATAATGCATCTTGGTGAATAAGTGGTGCGGCTCATTTGTGATATTTATGAAGAATAGATACTGATACTTGAGAAGTAAAACAATGACAAATTATAGTACCGAGATTGTCAAATTGAAATTGAAACACTTTTAGATCAAAAAATTGAGAAATAAATATTGATAAAGATTGAAATGTAATTTTTATGGCTATATCTGCTTGTTGTGGACCAAATAGAGATTTTTTGTCAATAAATTGAGAAAGACTTGGTAAATATAGTTGATGAGATAATATACTTTATATAACTGATAAAACTTTGAACGAAAGAATTCTTTGGACAAGTTTATCTGCTAATTTGGAATGACAAGAACAATGAAAATCCGTTTCTAGATGAGTTTTGGTTTGAGATGATATTTTTTATATTTTGAATGAAGTTGAAGAATGAGAAGTTTTTACTACTGATAATGCAAATATTTCTTCAAGAGATAAAGAATTACAAGCACAATTATTGGAAGTAATTTTACCATGATCCGAAAATCCTTGAAAAGATGAAAATTTTGAAGAAAAAGATCAAAAATCTATTATGATAGATGAAATTTCTGTTAAAGATTCTATTAATTATAATGATAATTTTTTGGATATTGATATTCAACTTTTGGATGTAAATAAATTTGATAAACTTGAAATTTATTTAAAAAATAAAAATGATGATTTATTTGAACAAAAGAATATTTCTTTGGAAAAAAATCAAAATAATTTATCTATAAAATTGGAACTTAATTGATTATATGATTATAATCAAGATCAATTAAAATTGGAAATAAATGTTTTTGATAATGATTTATCGGAATATAGTGATATGAAATTGATTAATATAACTTTCAATTGAGAAGAAAAAGAAGAAAAAGAAGAAAAAGAAGAAAAAGAAGAAAAAGAAGAAAAAGAAGAAAAAAAATATGAAATAAAATTTGATTTAGAGCCACAAGGTTTAAATTTGGAAATAAAAGATAAAGATTGAAATATAATTGATTGAGAAAATAATAATTTTTGTATAAATTCTCTTTGAGATTTAGTTAAAAACTATAATAAAGAAACAAGTGTAGTAAATAATTATGAAGAATTAAAAAATGCAATAAATATAGCTAATAATCGTTCAAATAAAGATAAATGGTATGAAATAATTATTAAAAAATGAAATTATAATTTAAAAAATTGATTTAAAGTTAATTGAGATAAAATAATTTTTAGATGAGAAACTGGAAATCCAGAAGATGTAATATTAAACTGAAAATGAATGAATTGATCAATATCTCATTGATTTTGGATATTATGAAATGATATTATCATATGAGATATGAGTATAGGGAAAGTAGCAAATCATGCAATTCAAATTCATTGAGAAAAAGATGCAGATAATTTTTGGCTTTATAATTCAAAAATTTTTGATACTTGAGAACAAATGATAAAATGATCTTATGCAAACAATGATTATTGAACAGATAATTGAATTATACAATGTAGTAAATTTGAATATACTGCTTGAATTTGACCACAATTTTATATATGATGAATAGATGTGCATTTTTGAAAAAATTGGATAATAAAGGATAATATCTTTAAAAATATAATAAGTCCAGAAAAAAAATTAGCTGAACATGCAATACATTTTTGGTCAAATAGTAAATGAACAACAGTAAAAAGAAATAAAATATATAATTGCGATAGATGAATATGATTTTGAATGTGATCAAAAGCAAATAAATGACATAAATGATGAATAATAATTGACAATATTATTTATACTAATTCTAATAAATGAGATGTTTGAATATGATTAGAAAACTCATATTGAACAGAAGTATTGAATAATACAATTTTTTTGGATAATAAATATCAAAATGCTATAGAATATCGTTTTTCTTGAACAAAAGATGTAATAATAAAAAACAATTTGACAAATAAACTTATAAAAAGTAGAAATTCTTGAAAAGCAAAACTTGAAAATAATATTAATAATGCAGAAAAAAAATGGTTTAAATCAGTTGATAATTATAATTTTGATTTAAATGAAGAATATAAAAATTCATTAAAATTAGATTGAATATGAGCAAATACATTTAATAATCTTTATAATTTGAAAAATTGAGAATATACTTATATTGCAAGCTTAACTTGATATATTGAAAAACAAAATAATTTTGTAGTTGACTGAAAAAATAAAGAAATAATAATTAAACTACAAAAAGAAATAGAAAAAGAA